>NZ_LR134293.1:855000-1115000 GCF_900636575.1 Streptococcus canis | reverse complement strand
CCCGGTACATTTTCGGCGCAGGGTCACTCGACTAGTGAGCTATTACGCACTCTTTGAATGAATAGCTGCTTCTAAGCTAACATCCTAGTTGTCTGTGCAACCCCACATCCTTTTCCACTTAACATATATTTGGGGACCTTAGCTGGTGGTCTGGGCTGTTTCCCTTTCGACTACGGATCTTAGCACTCGCAGTCTGACTGCCGATTATATCTCCTTGGCATTCGGAGTTTATCTGAGATTGGTAATCCGAGATGGACCCCTCACCCAAACAGTGCTCTACCTCCAAGAGACTTAACATCGACGCTAGCCCTAAAGCTATTTCGGAGAGAACCAGCTATCTCCAAGTTCGTTTGGAATTTCTCCGCTACCCACAAGTCATCCAAGCACTTTTCAACGTGCCCTGGTTCGGTCCTCCAGTGCGTCTTACCGCACCTTCAACCTGCTCATGGGTAGGTCACATGGTTTCGGGTCTACAACATGATACTAAGTCGCCCTATTAAGACTCGGTTTCCCTGCGGCTCCGTCTCTTCAACTTAACCTCGCATCATATCGTAACTCGCCGGTTCATTCTACAAAAGGCACGCTCTCACCCATTAACGGGCTCGAACTTGTTGTAGGCACACGGTTTCAGGTTCTATTTCACTCCCCTCCCGGGGTGCTTTTCACCTTTCCCTCACGGTACTGGTTCACTATCGGTCACTAGAGAGTATTTAGGGTTGGGAGATGGTCCTCCCAGATTCCGACGAGATTTCGCGTGTCTCGCCGTACTCAGGATTCTGCTAGGGCTCAAAAAAATTTTAAATACGAGGCTTTTACTCTCTTTGGCTTACCTTCCCAGGTAATTCTTCTATCCTTTTAAAGTCCCACGTCGCAGTCCTACAACCCCGAAAAGTAAACTTCTCGGTTTGCCCTCCTGCCGTTTCGCTCGCCGCTACTCAGGCAATCGCTTTTGCTTTCTCTTCCTGCAGCTACTTAGATGTTTCAGTTCACTGCGTCTTCCTTCTCATAACCTTAACAGTTATGGATACTAACCATTAGTTAGTGGGTTCCCCCATTCGGACATCTCTGGATCAGCGCTTACTTACAGCTCCCCAAAGCATTTCGTCGTTTGTCACGTCCTTCTTCGGCTTCTAGTGCCAAGGCATCCACCGTGCGCCCTTATTAACTTAACCTTATCTTTTACTAGTATATCTTAACTAGAAAAAACTCTTTAATACTTACAGCGTTTTCGGTTTATTTCTTGTTACTATTCTTACAATCAATTTCTTGATCGTGGAATTTGATATAGATATTCAATTTTCAATGGACAGTTTTTAGGATATCTCTATCCTAATGGAGCCTAGCGGGATCGAACCGCTGACCTCCTGCGTGCAAAGCAGGCGCTCTCCCAGCTGAGCTAAGGCCCCACAAGACCTCTCAAAACTAAATAAGACGTCCCTAACGTGTTCCTTTTCCTTAGAAAGGAGGTGATCCAGCCGCACCTTCCGATACGGCTACCTTGTTACGACTTCACCCCAATCATCTATCCCACCTTAGGCGGCTGGCTCCTAATAGGTTACCTCACCGACTTCGGGTGTTACAAACTCTCGTGGTGTGACGGGCGGTGTGTACAAGGCCCGGGAACGTATTCACCGCGGCGTGCTGATCCGCGATTACTAGCGATTCCGACTTCATGTAGGCGAGTTGCAGCCTACAATCCGAACTGAGATTGGCTTTCAGAGATTAGCTTGCCGTCACCGGCTTGCGACTCGTTGTACCAACCATTGTAGCACGTGTGTAGCCCAGGTCATAAGGGGCATGATGATTTGACGTCATCCCCACCTTCCTCCGGTTTATTACCGGCAGTCTCGCTAGAGTGCCCAACTTAATGATGGCAACTAACAATAGGGGTTGCGCTCGTTGCGGGACTTAACCCAACATCTCACGACACGAGCTGACGACAACCATGCACCACCTGTCACCGATGTACCGAAGTAAAACTCTATCTCTAGAGCGGGCATCGGGATGTCAAGACCTGGTAAGGTTCTTCGCGTTGCTTCGAATTAAACCACATGCTCCACCGCTTGTGCGGGCCCCCGTCAATTCCTTTGAGTTTCAACCTTGCGGTCGTACTCCCCAGGCGGAGTGCTTAATGCGTTAGCTCCGGCACTAAGCCCCGGAAAGGGCCTAACACCTAGCACTCATCGTTTACGGCGTGGACTACCAGGGTATCTAATCCTGTTTGCTCCCCACGCTTTCGAGCCTCAGCGTCAGTTACAGACCAGAGAGCCGCTTTCGCCACCGGTGTTCCTCCATATATCTACGCATTTCACCGCTACACATGGAATTCCACTCTCCCCTTCTGCACTCAAGTTCTCCAGTTTCCAAAGCATACATTGGTTGAGCCAATGCCTTTAACTTCAGACTTAAAGAACCGCCTGCGCTCGCTTTACGCCCAATAAATCCGGACAACGCTCGGGACCTACGTATTACCGCGGCTGCTGGCACGTAGTTAGCCGTCCCTTTCTGGTTAGTTACCGTCACATAATGGGTTTTCCACTCCCATTACCGTTCTTCTCTAACAACAGAGCTTTACGATCCGAAAACCTTCTTCACTCACGCGGCGTTGCTCGGTCAGGGTTCCCCCCATTGCCGAAGATTCCCTACTGCTGCCTCCCGTAGGAGTCTGGGCCGTGTCTCAGTCCCAGTGTGGCCGATCACCCTCTCAGGTCGGCTATGTATCGTCGCCTTGGTGAGCCTTTACCTCACCAACTAGCTAATACAACGCAGGTCCATCTCATAGTGGAGCAGTTGCCCCTTTTAAGTTCTTAACATGTGTTAAGCACTTTTATGCGGTATTAGCTATCGTTTCCAATAGTTATCCCCCGCTATCAGGTAGGTTACCTACGCGTTACTCACCCGTTCGCAACTCCTTAGACTAGTGCAAGCACCTGTCCTCAGCGTTCTACTTGCATGTATTAGGCACGCCGCCAGCGTTCGTCCTGAGCCAGGATCAAACTCTCTTTAATTTCTGTTTGTTCTGTCTCGTCTTTCTGTCGCTGACAGATTTATTTCTCGTTTCTTTGACGGGTAATATGTCTCCATATCACCCTCACGTTTGGTTCGTCTTATTCAGTTCTCAAAGGTCTTGCATCTCTTTCGAGACAACTATTTTATTCTATCAACTTCCTGACCGTTTGTCAACCCTTTTTTTAAAGTTTTTTCAACTGACTCCCTTGCAGATTCATCGCTGACAGCTTTATTAGTATACGATAGGTAAATAGTCTTTGTCAACTATATTTGCTAATTTTTTAAAAAAAGAGAAGGTAAGTAGTCTTAGGAAAGTTCTTTAAGTTCTAAAATGAAGTTAGCCACCTAAGGGTATCAAAAAACATCTCAGAGAGATATAATTGTCATCACCACAACAACAATTAGAAAGACTCTGAGATGCAAGACTATTATACACCAAAAAGTAAACAGTTGACACTAACTGAGCGTCGAATGATTGACCATTGGCTTCTAGAAGGACAGTCAAATCGTGAAATCGCTAGAAGATTAGCTAAAGCTCCTCAAACCATTCACAACGAAGTCAAACGCGGGCAAGTTAGACAACAAGTACGTCAGGGGAAATATGAACAAGTTTACTCTGCTGACTTTGCCCAAGATGTTTATAACAATAACCGTAAACGCTCCGTTAAACAGATGACTCTAACGAAGGAACTCAAAGAAAAGATGACTCACTACATCAAACAAAAATACTCTCCTGAGATGATGGTTAAGGCAAAAGGGATACCCGTTCCCATCTCCACCATTTACTACTGGATTCATCATGGACAACTAGGATTGACCAAGGCTGGCATGCTGTATCCTCGAAAGAATGTAGCTTCAAAAAAGCAAGCTAGCCCCAATTTTAAGCCGGCTGGAAAGTCTATTGAGGAACGACCAACGAGCATTAATAAGCGTGAGAATAGCGGTGATTTTGAAATTGATACGGTTATTCAAACTCGGGCAAAAAACGAGTGTCTACTGACGCTGACAGACAGAAAAAGCCGCTACCAAATCATCCGACTCATTCCAGATAAGTCGGCTAATTCGGTAAACAAGGCTTTGGAAGGGATTCTAAAAGATTATCCGATTCGCTCAATCACAGCTGATAACGGAGCTGAATTCAGTCGCTTATCAGAGATTTTTGACCCTGAAAACATTTACTATGCCCACCCCTATTCCTCTTGGGAAAGGGGAATAAATGAAAATCATAACAGACTCATTCGGCGTTGGTTACCAAAGGGAAGTAAAAATGCGACTCAACAACAAGTCGCATTTATTGAAAATGGGATTAATAACTACTCAAAGAAACTACTTGATTACAAATCTCCTAAAGAGTTTTTACAGACTGGCTAACTTACACTTGAAATTTGGCGTAAGTAGTCTTACCCTCTCTTTTGACAGTTATTATTTAGCTTCAATTAATCCTAAATTACCATCTTCACGACGATAAAGAATGTTTGTTTCGCCATCTTCAGCATCAGTATAGATAAAGAAATCATGTCCTAATAATTCCATTTGTAAACGAGCTTCTTCAACATCCATTGGTTTCAACGTCACGTTTTTAGTACGTACAACTTTTACCTCTGGTGTTTCATCCACTTGTTCAGCTTCAAATTCTGTTGTGAAGACCTGACCGGTTGGAATTTTTTCACGGTGTTTTTTTGCAATTTTAGTTTTATTTTTTCTAATTTGACGTTCAATCTTATCAACGACTAAATCAATTGAGCCATACATATCTTGTGACACGTCTTCTGCGCGAAGGGTTACTGATCCTAGTGGAATTGTCACTTCAACTTTTGAAGATTTTTCACGATATACTTTCAAATTAATACGTGCATCTATTTCTTGTTCTTCAACAAAATACTTTTCGATTTTAGTAAGCTTTGATTCCACATAATCGCGAATAGCTTCTGTCACTTCGATATTTTCTCCACGAATACTGAATTTAATCATAGGATACCTCTTTCTCGCGCTTGAAGCGCTTACTTTATCTTTAATACTATTATACCGCTTTCATGAAAATTTGCAAGTTTTAACGTGCAATCGACAAACTTTTGATGTCACTATTTCCAAATTGTAGTAACTGCTTTTTCAAAGCCATAATGGTACTACCAGTGGTATAAATATCATCAACAATGAGGATTTTAGGGGGAATTTCGACTCCTTCAAGTAAATGATAAGAATTTTTAGTCAACAAGCGCTCCTTTTTCGTCTTTGAAGATTGACGGCTATCATCATGTTTTTCAAAAATTTGATGGTAACGAACTTTACCAGCTTCAAGTATAGCGCTCACCTGATTAAAATTCCGTTCTTGGTAACGTTTGTCGCTTATAGGTACTGGGACAGGGACATATCCTTGATAGTTCTGATAAATGATTTCTGCTAATTCCTGAGCAAAGACATTCCTTAATAAATAGTCTCCTTGGAATTTATATTGTCTGAAATAGGCTTTCATTGCTGCATTATAATGATATAAACTCTTGTGATTAACGTTGCAGCCTCTTTTTTGCCACTCCAAACAATCTTGACAGGTTACATGATGAGTAGGTGAACAACAAGTTGAACAAACTGCGTCACCTATTTTTTGAAATCCTTGTTGGCACTGATGACAAATATAGGATGATTTGCGCTTTAGAAATAGAATATCTGTGATTGTTAATGATGGCTGACTAGGTTGTTGGCACAGTAGGCATGTCATCTGGGTAACCTTTCTGATTCATTTCTTTGATTTCTTTTCGAGCCTTCAACATTGCTCTACTGATGCCATCATGAAAAAAGTATAAGTTCCCTGTCGGTCTCTCCAGAGATCTTCCCACGCGTCCCGAGATTTGAACAAGACTTTGTGGGGTGAAAACTCGATGGTGGGCTGCTAGTACAAAGACATCAACACCAGGAAAGGTAACCCCCCTTTCCAAGATTGTTGTCGTGACTAAAATAGTTTTTTCACCCTGGCGAAAGGCAGTAATATCTTTCTCCCTCTCTTCTGCTTGACTTGAAACACAAGCTATCTTTTCTTTTGGAAAAGCTTTTTTTAACAAATTGGTGACTATTTCTGCTGTTGTAATAACAGGAAGAAATATTAACAGGGGATAACCTGTCTGCCGCTGCTCTCGAAGGTATTTGATGACTATTTCAGGAATCTTATGGCAGTGTATATTGTTCAAGATAGCAAAACTTCTGATAAACTGTGGAATAACTAAGGGATGATTATGAAAGCGCCTAGCTAATGTTAGCTTTTCTACTTCTCCTCTTTTGACTTGTTTTTCTAAGGTTGTCGTTGATGTTGCTGTTAATAAAATCCTAGCAGCATCTGTTTTAGAGGCTTGATTTGCAGCGTGATTCAGTTGAACGTTTGTCACAAATGGAAAAGCATCAACTTCATCAATAATCAAAAGGTCAAAAGCCTTGTAAAAAGTGAGTAACTGATGTGTTGTTGCTACAATAATAGGACTTCTCTGGTAAGGAGAGGATCCAGCATGCATTAAACAGACTTGACACGAAAAGGCTTGAGATAACCGTTTGGCCACTTCGATACAAACATCTACTCGCGGGCTAGCTAAACATACCCAGCCACCTGCTTCAATAACTCTTGCAATAGCTGCATAAATCATTTCTGTTTTACCAGCTCCTGTTACAGCATGAACCAAGGTAGGCTTTTTGGTCTGTACATTTCTTACCAACTGTTGGGAAATCTTTTTTTGATGAGGTGTTAATTGTCCTTTCCATTTAAGACAGCTTCCTTTAGGGAATGGCTTAGGGGACATATAGTAAAGCGATTTATCAGATTGATTGCGGCCAAAGACAAGACAGAAGCGGCAATAATAAGCGCCACTAGGCAATCTTTCTTCCTCACTAATGTGATAACGGCATCGTTGGCAAGTAACTTTACCTTTTGTAATTACTATACTTTCTAAAGGTTTTGCAAGATGCTTTCCTTCTTCTGGCAATTGATTTTCTAAAAATAAACGACCGTAATAATTTTCAATACCTTCCATACTTTATTATTCGACTTTCTTTGCTAATTTTTGCCTTTTCTTGTAAAATTTTCTTATGGAAAACTATAAAACAATCAAAACCGATGGTCTTTTTGAAGAAAACATCAAAAAGTCACGCTTTATTTGTCAGGTAAAACGAATTACGACTGAAGAAGAAGGTAAGGCCTTTATTGCTGCTATCAAAAAAGAACATTACAAAGCCAATCATTCTTGCTCTGCTATGATTATTGGCAATGATAGCCAAATCAAACGTTCTAGTGATGATGGAGAGCCCTCTGGAACAGCTGGTATCCCAATACTTTCTGTTTTAGAAAAGCAGGGCTTAACCAACTTGGTCGTGGTTGTTACCCGTTATTTTGGTGGGATCAAGTTGGGAACGGGTGGCCTGATTCGGGCTTATTCTGGAGTGACAGCTGCTACCCTTAAGGAACTTGGGGTTGTTGAAGTGAAAAAACAAGATGGTTTCGAGATAACACTTTCGTATCCTCAGTATCAGATTTATCCACAATTTTTAGAACAAATGGCTCTAACAGAGACTGAGACTCTTTTTTCAGATACTATCAAAACTGCTATTTATTGTGATCCTGATCAAAAAGAGGCTATTCTTGCAGCTTTAACAGATTATTACCATGGTAAGGTTGCTATTACCACCATCGCTGCCAAAATCATTGAAGTCCCTTTGGTTTAAGTAGTGATATAGCTTTATTATCACAGTGATAGTAAATCTGTATTTTACTTTGACTTATAGTCCTTTTATACTTGAACTAGACATTATTTAGTTAAAATAAAGAAATGAGGATATCCTATGACAACAATTTATCATAACGTAACCGAGTTAGTTGGGCAAACCCCGATTATTAAACTTAACCATTTAGTTCCTGAAGAAGCAGCTGATGTCTACGTTAAGTTAGAAGCTTTTAACCCTGGGTCTTCTGTTAAAGACCGTATTGCTTTAGCGATGATCGAAGCAGCTGAAGCAGAAGGGATCATTCATCCTGGAGATACCATTATTGAACCAACAAGCGGAAATACAGGTATTGGGCTTGCTTGGGTTGGGGCAGCTAAAGGATATCATGTTATTATTGTCATGCCTGAAACCATGAGCGTGGAAAGACGTCAGATTATCCAAGCTTATGGGGCAGAACTTGTGTTGACACCAGGAACAGAAGGTATGAAAGGAGCCATCGCTAAGGCTGAATCCCTAACCGCAGAACTAGGGGCTTGGATGCCAATGCAATTCGATAATCCTGCTAACCCTGCTATTCATGAAAAAACAACTGGTCAGGAAATTTTAGCAGCCTTTGGTGATGTCACCATTGATGCCTTTGTTGCTGGTGTTGGTACTGGCGGAACCATTTCTGGAGTCTCACATGCCTTGAAAGCCATCAATCCTGCGACCACTATTTATGCTGTTGAAGCCCAAGAATCTGCCGTCCTATCTGGGCAAGAACCCGGCCCACACAAAATTCAAGGAATCTCAGCAGGTTTTATTCCAAATACATTAGACACCAAGGCCTATGACCAAATTATTCGAGTTAAGTCTGAAGATGCCCTAGCCACTGCTCGTCTAACTGGAGCCAAAGAAGGATTCTTAGTCGGTATTTCTTCTGGCGCTGCTATCTTTGCTGCTATTGAAGTAGCTAAACAGTTGGGGAAAGGAAAGCAGGTTTTAACAGTTTTACCTGATAATGGCGAACGCTACTTGTCCACTGGACTTTACGATACGACTTCTATCTCCTAAATTCCCTTACTGAATTTCATATCTCCTAGCAAAATCAAGAGAGCATTGAGTCTTACTGGGAATCATCCCCGTGAGACTTTTTAAAATGGTTTCAGTCAGAATTTAAATGTATCTTACTTCTGCTTTAACAATAAAAAATAAGAGGCTGGTTGTCCCAGTCTCTTATTTAGTGTTCTTTCTTTAAATGCTGTAAACTTTCCTTAATCCACTGCGGCAGTTGTTCTTCAAGTGGCTTAAAGCCAATCTTATGTTGACTGTTAGAAAAACGGTGCCGGTGTGGCAAATGATGTTTGTCTTCTTCCAAGGTTCTTAGTGATAAACTCGCTTTTTGGCTAAATTCATCAAGATCAATCACTTGAACCAAAACCTTGTCATCTACTGCTAAGAGCTGGTTAATATTATCAATAAAGCCTGTTTTTATTTCTGAAATGTGAATGAGACCCGTTGTCCCATTGTCAAGGGCAACAAAGGCACCATATGGTTTAATTCCTGTAATGGTCCCATGCAGTTTGTCGCCAATTTTCATTAATCAAACACCTCGATTGTTTCAATAATAACATCATCTTTAGGCTTGTCTTGAGCGCCTGTTTCGACGCTGGCAATCCGATCTAAAACTTGGAAAGAAGCCTCATCAGCTAATTGACCAAAAACAGTATGACGGCGGTCAAGGTGTGGAGTCCCACCATTGTCAGCGTAAGTAGCTGCAATTGGAGCAGGCCAGCCACCACGTTCTAATTCTTTTTTAGCATAAGGAATTTTGCTGTTTTGAACGATGAAGAATTGGCTACCATTTGTATTTGGGCCCGCATTTGCCATTGAAAGGGCCCCTCTAAGGTTATACAGTTCATCTGAAAATTCATCTTCAAAACTGTCGCCATAAATAGACTGTCCCCCCATACCAGTGCCAGTTGGGTCACCACCTTGAATCATAAATTCTGGAATAATGCGGTGGAAAATGATGCCATCATAGTATCCCTCTTTGGCTAATCCTAAGAAGTTAGCAACCGTCTTAGGGGCATGCTCTGGGAACAAGACCAAAGTCATATCTCCATGGTTTGTTTTAATGGTTACTTTTGGTCCAGTATGGTTTTCTAGATCCAATTGTGGAAACTGTAATTCTTTGTCAATCAATCCTAATTCCTCCAAGGCATATAAAATGCCATCTTCTTCAACTGTTTTCGTGATATAATCCGCTTTTTCTTGCAAGAGCGGATGTGATATTCCCATCGCAATACTGATGCCAGCATAATCAAACAACTCTAAGTCATTTAGTTCATCCCCAAAAACCAAAATATTTTCAGGCTTTAATCCTAAATGCTCAACTACTTTCGAAACTCCTAAAGCTTTTGAGGTTCCTTTTAAGACAACATCTGACGAGTTATCATGCCATCTGACCAAACGAAGGTGCTCTGCTAATTCAGCCGGTAAGTGTAAACTATCTCCCTTGTCCTCGAAAGTCCACATCTGGTAAACATCATGATGCTCATTATAATCCGGACAGACCTCTAGTTGAGCATAGACATTATCAATAGCCTTGCTAATCATGTCATTTCGTGTGGATAAAACGGCCTCATGACGACCAGCCATGCCATAATAAATGCCCATGTCATCCGCCCATTTTTTATAGGCCACAACAACATCTGCTGGAATCGGGGCTTGGAAAATAATATTTTTCGCATCATCTTTGACATAGGCTCCATTTAATTTGACACAGTAGTCAGCATGTAAGTTTTGTACTTCTTGTGGAACACCGTATCGAGCACGACCTGAAGCAATACCAACCAAGATACCTTTTTCCTTTAGAGCTTGAAATACTTTTGGAATTGATGCAGGCATATAGCCTGTATCCTTTACCCTCAAGGTATCATCAATATCAAAGAAAACCATCTTGATTTTTTTAGCTTTGTATTTTAGTTTTGCGTCCATACTTTCCTCCAATTTGCTATACCCTATATTATAGCATTAATTATCGTCTTGGGGGACTAAATGGTGTCGAAAAGCATAGACAACTGCTTGGGTTCGATCATCAACTTCTAACTTGGCTAGGATATTGGACACATGGGTTTTGACGGTTTTTAAGGAAATAAAGAGTTCATCAGCGATGGTCTGATTATCATACCCTTTAGCTAAAAGGTGTAAAATATCATACTCACGCGCGGTTAACTCCTCGTGCAAGTCAGGGTGTTGATCATGCGCCTTAATTTTTTTGTCAACCTCTGTTTCAATGGCTAGTTCTCCCTTTGAAACCTTGCGAATGGCATTTAAAATTTCAGCTGCACTCGATGTTTTTAACATATACCCCTTGGCACCTGCATCAATGACAGGGTAAATTTTTTCATTATCTAAGTAGGAGGTTAAAACCAGTACCTTGGCATCTTTCCACTTGTCAAGAATTTCCAAGGTCGCTTCTACACCACCTAACTCTGGCATCACCAAGTCCATCACCAACACATCTGGTTTCAAAGTCAAGGCCAAATCGACCCCTTCACGCCCATTGGAAGCTTCACCGATCACATCAATATCAGCCTGTAAATTCAAAAAACTTTTGAGTCCCATGCGAACCATTTCATGATCATCCACTAAAATTACACTTATTTTACGCATCGTCATCTCCCCTCACTATCGGTAATCTAATATCCATAGAAACACCCTTGCCTTTTTGACTAATTAAATGGAGGCTTCCTGCCAAATCGTCAACCCGATCCTCGATATTTTTCAAGCCATAGCTTAAGTCCCTCACTTGATCCATATCAAATCCAATCCCATTATCAAGCATTTTTAACTGCAATTCTGTTGATGTCTGATTGAGATAAACTTCAATTCGACTAGCCTTGGCATGTTTTAAGGTGTTGCTGATAAATTCTTGGGCAATTCTAAAGAGATTATCCTCCATGGCTTTGGGAAGTTGTCCAATATTCTCTTTATAAACCACTTCAATATCACTCTTGTCTGTTAATTCCTTGAGAATCATGTGAAGCCCTTCAGACAAAGTACGATTAGCTAATTCTGTTGGTCTTAAATGTAAAAGTAGAATCCGTAAATCATTTTGAGCATTTTGCAACATAGCTTCAACAGTAACCAGCTGAGTTTGCAGTTGTTCCTTATCCAGTTGCTCTAAACTCATGGACACACCTGAAAGAATCAATGAAGAAGCAAATAACTCCTGACTGACAGTATCATGTAAGTCTCTAGCGATACGCTTGCGTTCTTGTTGAACAATCTCTTGGCTGTCAATAATGTAGGCACTCTCTTTCTTTTGCATGTTGGTCGTCATGTGAGACATTTTCTCAGAAAGCCTACTTAAATTGGTATTGATTTCAGAAGTCTCATCTAAATGAATACGCTGATTATTGAGAATGCGTTTTAGGTTTTGATTAATGTTACGCTTGCTATTATCATCTAAAACAAGCCATAACAAGAGCAAGAGTAAAGTGACCGAAACAATTAACAATAAAATGGAAAACCCTAGACGTTCAACTTGCCATAAATGATTGCGAAGGTAGGCAAAGGTAATACCTAAGTTATCCATAACCACAAAAACAATAGATAAAATGGTAATGGTTGAGTAGAGCCAAACAAGAGCATAATAACGTTTTTTCATCGCCTATCCACCTCAACATTTCCTGCAATAGTGGTTACAACAATTTTGACCTTTTTAAGCTGCTGCCCTTCATTTTCTCGAAATTTAATCGATTCATTGCGCAGATCATACTGCTGACAATCAAAAAAATCTACACTTCCATATATTGAGCTAACATCTAACGTGACCGCCACATCAATAGGAACTAAAATGCGAGTATTTCCAAAAATTTTACGAATCAGGATAATATTATCCATACCTGTCACAATAACATTGGTTAAATCAATAACATCGTTTCCTGAAATTCGAATCATATTAATATCATCAAAGGAATAATAATCACTCTCATAGTTAGCAGTCCCAATCCATTGGTGTTTGGTATTATCTACATCAATCTTTTCTTCTTTAAAACGAATCAGAGCAAAGCGATTTTTCTTTTTAACCTGAGAAAAATGATTTATGAAAACATAAGCGATCCCAAGAAGAACTGCCATGATAATGTAGGGATTGAGCATGAAAATTAAGAAAAGGAGCAATAAACTCACTGTTAAAAGGAAATTATGGCGGCTATCTTGATTATAAAAACGCAAAGCTAATAAAATTAAGACTAAAATCAGAATAAAACTGGATAAATCATTGTCCAAAATAGTCATGATGCCCATAGCTAACAACAAGCATTCAACCAATAGAAAGAACTGAAATTTTCTCATTAGACCCCCTTTATTTCTTTGTATTTTACCAAAAAACTGTTTAAAATGCATCTTTGCATAGTAGCTATCAAAAAAGAATAGTTAGCTTAATGCTATCGTAGCACGAAACTAACTATTCTTTAGGCATCAAGGTGTTTGTCCAGTCGATTCTGACGGGTTTAATTCGGTATTGCTACTTGTCCCAGTGCCATCACTTGTTGAGGAACTACTTGAACTTGATTCTGAACTTGAGGAACTACTTGAAGAGTGTGTTTCTTCTGGATAAAGATAAAGGCTTATCTCTCCTTTTTCAGAAAGACTCAATGTCGTACCATAATAAGGCATCTGTCCACTAACAATAGCTTTTGAACTAGGGGAATTAACCTGAATAAAACCAGTTGCTGAACTTGAACTTGGCGCATAAGCTTTTATCCTAGAGGCATCAATACCCAGTGCTGTCAAAGTATTAACCGCATCAGCATAACTATATTCTGTAACCATTGGCATAATGACTGTGTCACTAACGGCTACGCTAAGGGTAATTTTAGATTTACCATTGGGATTAAACTTATCTCCTGCACTTGGTGACTGGCTAATAACAGTATTTTCAGGATACTCATTGGTCACAATACGTTCAATTTTAATCTTAGATTTTGGAATGCCATAGGTTTCCATCAAGCTGTTCATAGCATCTTGATAATCAACCCCTTTGTAGTTTTCCATTTCAAAACCTTTATTTCCGATTGACAAATAAACAGTTACACTTGATCCTTTACGCTTAGCTGTTCCTGCTTGTGGGTCTGTTCGGACAACATTTCCTTCAGCGACAGTATCGCTTTCAATTTGCCGCACCTTTCCTACTTTTAGACCAAGATCTTGTAGTTCTTGCTTAGCTACTTTCAAGCTAACACCTGTTACATCAGGAACTTTCACAGAAGTTGGCTTAGTTAATACCAAGTAAGTAAAAAGAGCCACCCCCACAATAAAGAGAGAAAAAAGAATCTTCAATAAGGTTCCTAAAAAACGACCATTTCTTTTCTTTTTTTGTGGCTTTTGGAGCGTGTCCATTTGATTGGTTTGCTCTAATCTACTTTCAGTTGTTGAAGTAACTGGAGTCGGCGCAACTTTTGGTGTTGTCATTGGCGTTGGGGTTACTTTGGGAAGCGGCTTAGTGCTTTCCACATCATCAAAAATGACTTTACGTTCACGGCTACGGTTGTAGCTAAGCGCCGTCATCAAGTCACGGCTCATCTCAAAAGTGGACCCATAACGATCACTCAATTTCTTGGCTGTTGCTCGGATAACAACATTCTCTAAAGCTTGCGGCACATTGTGATTTTCGTCAATAATAGACGGAAGAGGCTTTTGAAAATGTTGCAAGGCAATCGTAACAGCACTGTCACCGTCATAAGGAATATGCCCTGTCAGCATTTCAAAGAGCATAATCCCCATTGCATAAATGTCACTTTGGATAGTTGCCTTTGAACCACGAGCCTGCTCCGGAGACAAATAATGCACACTACCTAACATCGAGTTGGTCTGAGTCAAACTCGTTTCTGCAAAGGCAACAGCAATCCCAAAGTCAGTCACCTTAACCACACCATTTTTAGTTAAGAGAATGTTTTGAGGTTTTAAATCCCTATGCACAATTCCTTTTTGGTGAGCCAGAGTCATGGCAGAAAGAACCTCTTCCATGATTCTAACCACTTCGTTATTGGATAGCGGTGCATGATCTTGAATGTACTTCTTTAGGTCAGCACCATCAACATATTCCATTACTAAAAATTGCTGTCCGTCTTCTTCACCTATATCCCGGATGGCAACAATATTCGGATGATTCAATTCAGCCATGGCCCGCGCTTCCCGTTGGAAACGCGCAACTGCCACCTGATCTGTTTGATAATTGGTACGCAAAACTTTGATTGCAACGTCTTCATTATCCAAGATCAAATCATTTGCCAAATAAACATCCGCCATACCACCGCGGCCAATAGACTTTAGAATACGATAACGACCAGCAAATAACTTGCCAATCTGAATCATTCGACGTCCTCACTTTCGTTGTGAACCAAAGCGATTGTGATGTTATCCAAACCTCCTCTTAGGTTGGCCAAGTTAATCATTTCTTGATTTTTCTCATCAAGACTAAGCTCACGTCCTAGAATTTCTACAATTTCATCATTTGAAATCATATTAGTCAAGCCATCACTATTAATCACAAGATAGTCATCTTTCTCAAGGACTTTAATGCCTAAGTCAGGCTCTACTGGAGCAGCTTGACCAATGGACTGGGTAATAATATTCTTTTGTGGATGACTAGCAGCTTCTTCTTCTGTAATCTGACCGGCTTTAACCAGTTCATTGACCAAAGAATGATCGCTGGTTAACAAGGTGTAATGCCCGTCATGAACAAGACCAATTCGGGAATCTCCAATATGGGCATAAATGGCATTGGATTCAACCAAAGCGACCGCTTCAACCGTTGTTCCCATCCCTTTGAAATCTTCTGATTGACCCAAGTCATAAATGCGCTGATTTTCTGACTCAATGGTGGTTAACAACCAGTCTCTAATTTGGCTGAGTTCTTCAAAGTCTGTTTTGACCCATTCTTTGCCAAGGTCTGTAACTGTCATTTCACTGGCAATATTACCGGCTCTATGACCACCCATACCATCTGCTAAAACCACCAGGGTAATGCCTTTTTTGTTATCAAACTTATTGATAAAATCTTGGTTGTTTGAGCGTTTTTGCCCAATGTCTGTTTTTAATGAAATCTTCATACGTTTTTTCTGACTAGGTCAGTTTCCTCCTAAAATACTACAAGACTCGTCTGACTTGTCCAATAAAGAAGCCATCAGTCTGGTATTGTTCTGGTGTGATAATAAGATAACCATCCTTGACAATATCTGCTTGTGTATGGTTCAGTTTTACTTGTTCAAAATTAGGATGACTTTGTAAAAATGCTTCGATGACTTGACGGTTCTCCTCATCAAAAATAGTGCATGTACTATAGGTTATTATACCACCTTTGCGCAAGGTTTGACAAACACTAGACAATATCTCCAACTGGATAGCCTGCAAAGCATTAAAGTCTTGGCTCTCTTTGTTGTATTTAATATCTGGTTTTCGTCGAATCAATCCAATCCCTGAGCAAGGCGCATCTACTAAAATCTTATCAAAGCTGTCCTTTTCAAAATAGCGATGAACCCCTCTGGCATCTAGTTTTTTTGTTTCAATTTTATCAGCAACCCCTAATCGGCGAGCATTTTCCTTAACCAAATCCAACTTATGGTCATAAAGGTCCAGAGCAATAATTTTACCTGTTGTTAAATAGGAAGCCATGTGAGCTGTTTTACCCCCTGGAGCACTGCAAGCATCAAGAATCGTTTCTTCACCTTCAATGCTTAAAGTGGGGGCAACGAGCTGACTACTTTCATCTTGAATGGTAATATCGCCATTAGTAAAATAATCACTTGCTGCAAAATGACCTGAGGGTTTGGTTAGACCAGTAGATGATAAGAGAGAAAATTCTGCTCCCAGAGCGTGTCCAATCATTTCTCGCTTGGTAGAATCAACCACTCGAATGCTGGCCTTGTTGCGCACAAACAAACTTTCCATGATAGCCACTGCTCGAGCTGTTCCAAATTGGTCTCTTAATTTTTTAACTAACCATACCGGCAAGGAATACTTGATGGAGTAGTATTTGTTTTGACGCTTAATTGTTGCCATATCTGGCAGAGGTTGACTGGTGACTTGACGTAAAATAGCATTAACAAACTTCTCTGCCCCCTTTTTATTACCACGATTTTTAGCAATGGTTACAGCATCATTGACAACAGCATGGGCTGGTAACCTGTCTAAATAAACTAGCTGGTAAAGGCTAATCATAAGCAAGTAGTAAACCCACTTATCCAACTTGTCTCGGTCCTGAATATAATGCGCCAAATACCATTCTAAGCTCATTTTACGAGCAATGGTTCCGTAAACGATTTCTGTTAAGAGGGCTTTATCTTTAGCGGATACAGCCTTATTGCTTAATTGTTGGTTAAGCGCTAAATTAGCGTAGGCTCCCTGATCAAAAATAGCTTCCATAACAAGGAGGGCTTTCCCTCGCGTACTTGTTTTCCAATTATCTGCCAATGATGTCACCTACTTCAAGTTTTCTCCCAACACCATTTAAGAAATCACTTATCGGCATTTTAGGTTTACCTGCAGGTTGAACAACTGCCAGCGAGAGAGCTCCCTGACCAGCAGCTACTACCAATGTTTTTTTAGTTTTGGCAATGATTTCTCCAGGCTGGCCTTCTCCTTCAGTTAACTGAGCTTCATAAATTTTAAAACGTTGCCCATCTAAAAAAGTATGCGCTACTGGCCAAGGATTCATGCCACGAATGTGATTAAAGACTTGCTGAGCAGGTTTTTTCCAATCCAGTTGTTCTTGTTCTGGCGAAATATTCGGGGAGAAGGTCGCTTGGCTATGGTCCTGAGGAATAGGTTTTAATTCCCCAGAAAGATAGGCGGGCAGGCTGTCCAATAGCAAGTCACGACCGATAAGGGCTAATTTTTCAAAAAGGGTACCCACATTATCAGTGTCAAGAATTGGGGTACTCGCTTTAGCAACCATATCGCCTGCGTCCATTTCTTTGACCATTTCCATAATGGTAACCCCAGCTTCTTTTTCTCCATTCATGATAGCGTAATGAATAGGCGCGCCACCGCGGTACTTAGGTAACAAGGAGGCATGGACGTTGACGGCAAATGAAACGGAGTCCAGTAGCTTAGTCGGTAAAAATTGACCAAAAGCTGCTGTGACAATGCCGTCAGCCCCAAGGGCCATGAGGTCTGCCAATTCTTGTGAACCTGATAATTTATCAGGTTGATAGACAGGCAAATCATAGGCAAGTGCCAGTTCCTTTACGGGTGTCATTTTAATTTCTTTTTTTCTGCCTACTGCACGGTCTGGTTGGGTGACCACTGCTAAAATCTCATAGGCAGGATGATCTAACAAGCCTTTCAATACAGTTGCTGAAAATTGGGGGGTTCCCATAAATAATAGTTTTATCATTAATATCCTCTTTTTATCTTTGTTTCATTATAGTACAGCCTAAAAGACTGAACACGCTTTAGCTAGTTACATAAATTGTTGTGGTTCATGGTCAATAGTCACTTTTAAATCACGGTTATCTGGCGCCTGACTCCAATCAAGCAGGTGATTGAGAGTTGCTTCTAAATGGTCTTCAAAACGATATTTCAAGATAATTTGGTAATGGTACAGATTATGCGTTCTAGCAATTGGTTTTGGGGTTGGCCCTAATATCTTGATATGTTCTGATAACTCTTCTTTAAGGAGTCCCATGACCTGATAAGCTCTCTTGACAACCTCTTCCTCTAGGCGGTGTGATAGCGTGATACCCACCGTAAAACAATAAGGGGGATAAGCCATCTGATGGCGAATGGCCATCTCGTAACGGTAAAAGGTTTCAAAGTCCTGCTGCTTAGCTAGCTGAATAGCATAATGATCTGGGTTATAGGTTTGAATCAGCACTTCACCAGGTTTATGAGCACGGCCTGCGCGACCAGCAACTTGTGTTAACAATTGGAAGGTTTTTTCTGATGCCCTAAAATCTGGTAAGTTTAAAGAAGTATCTGCATTTAGCACTCCAACCAGTGTCACATTTGGAAAATCCAAACCCTTGGCAATCATTTGTGTTCCCAACAAGATGTCAGCTTCATGATGACCAAAGCTAGTTAAAATCGCCTCATGACTCCCCTTTTTTCGTGTAGTGTCCACATCCATTCGCAATATTCTAGCATCAGGAATAACTTCTTGTAATTCGTCAACAGCTTTTTGTGTCCCTGTGCCATAATAGCGGATACTATTGCTATGACACTCAGGACATGTTCTTGGAATGTGTTTGTGAAAACCGCAATAATGACAATTCATGGTTTTAGTATCCATATGGAGAGTTAAAGAAATGTCACAGTTGGGACACTTATCCACATAACCACAATCTCGACACATAATAAAACTGGAATAGCCACGCCGATTAAGCATCAAAACCACTTGCTCTTTTTTGACCAGTCGATCTTTGATTTTATCAATTAAATAGGGGGTAAAATTACTAACCGTTTGCTGTCCAATATAATCTCGAAAATCAACAATAGCAACCTCAGGTATCTTGGCGAGAGGATTTGCTCTTTGCGTCAATTGAATAAAATGATAAACACCCTTGCTAGCCCTGGCACGGCTTTCAATGCTAGGAGTTGCCGAGCCCATCACCACTACTGCTTGGTGATACTTAGCTCTCAATAAAGCCACCTCTCTAGCATGGTATCTTGGATTAGTTTCTTGTTTATAGGTTGACTCATGCTCCTCATCAATAATAATAGCACCGATATTTTCTAAAGGAACAAAAATAGCAGAGCGAGCACCGACCACAAGCTTGGCTTGACCTCTTTTGATTTTTTGCCACTCATCAAATTTTTCACCATCAGATAAGCCTGAATGCATCATAGCCACCTGTTTGCCAAAACGGGAAATAAAACGGGAAGTCATTTGAGGGGTTAATGAAATCTCTGGCACTAAAACAATAGCTGTTTTAGCTTGTTTTAAAACAGCTTCGATAATATGAAGGTAAACTTCTGTCTTTCCTGAACCCGTAATTCCTTCAATTAAAAAGGGCTTGCTAGGTTTACCAATCTCTTCAACAATTTGATTCACTGCTGATGCTTGTTCGTCATTTAAAGTTAAAAAGGAAGTGGCTTCAACCTGATCAAAATATTGCTCACTACGATTGACTTGGCGTTCGTCAATCCTAATCAAATCATTTGTCACGAAATAAGCAACCACATCTCGAGAAAAATTCTGGTAAAGGTCTGCTAATTTACTTTCCTGAGATTCCTCCAAAAGATACTCTTTTAAAAGCTGCCGCTTTTTAGCTCGAGGAGAAATAGGATGATCTGCCAATTTAGTCATATTAACCTGATAATATTTTTCGGTTTTGACATTTTTTTTGTCCTTGGCCAGATAGTTTACTCTAATTTGCCCAGCTTGTATGGCTTTAAGCGCTGCTTTTTCTCTGTCTTGGTCTAAAGTGGAAGATAAAATTGAGGCCTTCTCCTCAAAAATATAAGCTCTGCTAGTTTCTTCTAGGGTTGATTCTGGCCATAATTCTTTGTCGTAATTAGAATTTAGCAAGTTGGGAATCATTGCTTTTAAAAGCGTGATTTTATAAGAAAAGACCGTTTTCCGAAGTTGGTCTGCTAGATCCAGCTGCTCCTGGTTAAGCACTGGTTCAGGATCTAACACAGTCTGAATCATTTTGAGAGAGCTTGACTCTTCTTGAGTAAACGAAATGACAAAGCCCTGCAACAACCGATTGCCATTACCGAAAGGAACGTGCACTCGAGACCCCACTTGCACAAGTGACGCTAATTCCTTGGGAATGCCATACGAAAAAGGCTTGTCCGTCTGCATTAACGGAATATCAACAATCACATGAGCTACTTTTTCCATTCGCCAATCCTTTCTATCATGATTATCCGAGGAAATATGAAAAAATCTAAGATTTCATCAACCTTAGATTTTTTCTCCTTCTTCTTCTTTTTCTTTAGCGATTTGCTCTTTAATTTTACGCTCTTCTTCTTCTTTTGCCAAGCGTTCTGCTTCAATCTTTGCACGAACAGCTGCACGTTTTGCCGAAGGATCAGGATGGATAACAACGTTTCCTGACTCAATTTCTTCAAGGGCTTGAAGGGTTGATTTTACTGATTTAAAGCTTTGAGTTGGTGTTGCTCCAGCCTCTAATTCATGGGCACGCTTAGCCTGTAAAATCACAAGTGAATATTTGGACGGTACTTTATCTAATAAGGTATCAATGGAAGGTTTCAACATCATAACATTTGCTCTTTTCTATCTATCATCTAAGGGGGGTAGTGGTTTTAATCATTTTATCGTAACGGCCAATCACGCGCTCCACACGAAAATGTTCCGTTTCAATAATGCGTTTCACACGTTCTGCCGCCAAAGGAACCTCATCGTTCACAACCGCATAGTCATATTCACGCATGAGGGCAATTTCTTCCTTAGCTCTTTCAATCCGCTGCGCAATAACTTCTTGGCTATCCGTACCACGACCAACTAAGCGGTCTTCTAGTTCGTCCAAGTCTGGTGGCGTTAAGAAAATAAAAACACCATCTGGCACTTTTGATTTGACCTGAAGAGCACCTTGGACTTCAATTTCCAAGAAGACATCAATCCCTTTATCAAGGGTTTCGTTAACATAAGTTAGGGGTGTACCATAGTAGTTCCCCACATACTCAGCATACTCTAGCATTTGACCATTTTTTATTAATTCTTCAAATTCTTCTCGTGTGCGGAAGAAATAATCAACCCCATCAACTTCACCTGGTCTTTGTGGACGAGTCGTCATTGAAACTGAATATTCAAATTTATGATCTGGCGTTGAAAAAATTTCTTGTCTCACCGTCCCTTTTCCGACACCTGAGGGGCCAGAGAAGACGATTAACAAACCGCGTTCAGACATTGTGTTCTCCTTATTAATTGCTTTCTAATAGTTTATCAAAAAGGCTACTCTTTTTCAAGAAAATTCTCAAGAGTAACCTCATAAAGGAGCTGGGCAAAAAGCCTAACATAAACAAAACCGCATGAAATCTTTCGTTTACAAGCGTTGATTTCATACGGTTTCTTGTTTCGAAAATTTGAAAAAATCAATGAGATGTCGACTTTTGCCCAGTCTCTATTTAGCGTAATCAATTACTCGCATTTCACGAATAACAGTCACTTTAATATTTCCTGGGTAATCCAAGTTATTTTCAATCTTCTCTCTCACTTTGTGAGATAAGATAACAACTTGATCATCTGAGACTTTTTCAGGTTGTACCATGATACGGATTTCGCGTCCTGCTTGGAGGGCAAAGCTATTTTGAACCCCATCAAAGCTTGTAGCAATCTCTTCCAAATCACGGAGACGTTTGATGTAATTTTCCATTGACTCATTACGAGCACCTGGACGCGCTGAGCTGAGGGCATCTGCTGCAGCTACAAGCACAGCAATCACTGAGTCTGGCTCCACGTCACCATGGTGACTAGCAATAGTATTGACAACAACTGGGTGTTCTTTGTACTTACGTGCAAATTCCATCCCAATTTCAACATGACTGCCTTCAACCTCACGGTCAATGGCTTTCCCCATATCATGCAAGAAACCTGCCCGACGTGCTAAGGCAACGTTTTCGCCTAACTCACCAGCCAAAATTCCCGCCAATTTACCAACTTCAATGGAGTGACGCAAGACATTTTGTCCAAATGATGTTCGGAATTGGAGACGACCCATGATTTTAATCAGATCAGGGTGAAGATTCGGCGCACCGATTTCATAGGCAGCTGCCTCACCGTACTCACGAATGCGATTGTCCATTTCAAGACGATTCTTCTCAACCAATTCTTCGATACGCGCTGGATGAATACGACCATCTGCAATCAATGATTCTAAAGTCATGCGAGCAATCTCGCGACGAATAGGATCAAATCCTGATAAAACAACCACTTCAGGAGTATCGTCAATAATAACATCAATACCAGTTAAACTTTCTAGGGTGCGAATATTACGACCTTCACGTCCAATAATCCGACCCTTCATGTTGTCGTCTGGAAGATGAACACTAGTAATGGTTTGTTCAGTCACATACTCACCAGCAAGGCGTTGCATGGCCTGCGCTAACAAGTCCTTGGCTGTTTTATCTGTCCTGTCTTTGATGTCACGTTCGGCATCACGAATGCGAGTGGCAATTTCATGGGTCAGTTTGTTTTCTGTCTCCATTAGAATCACTTCACGCGCTTCTGCAATCGTCATAGCAGCAACTCTTTCCAGTTCTGCTTTTTTCTCCTCTTCAAGCTTTTCAACTTGAACTTGCCGCTCATCAATATGTTTAGATTTATCGGTCAGACTTTGTTCTTTACTATCCAGTACTTTTTCTTTACTTGATAGATTTTCATCCTTGCGGTCAAGAGTTAGGGAGCGCTCTGCTAAGCGTGTCTCTAATTGTTTAAGCTCTTGTCTTTCAGATTTGAATTCCTGTTCAATTTCTTCACGATATTTTCTTGCCTCTTCTTTTGCCTCCAAAAGTAATTCTTTGCGATTCGCTTTACTTTCACGTTGAGCTGTTTTTTTGATGTGTTCAGCATCCACTTCTGCTTTCCCACGAATATCAACAGCTTCTTGTTCAGCGTTTAAAAGAGTCAACTCTGCAGCTTCCTTCGCAGACTTGAGTCTAATCGAAATAAGTGCATAACCTAATGTTAAACCAATGAGGGCAGAAACAATTAATAATATGATATTAACCATGTTTGTACCTCAATATATTCTAGATTTCATTAATAGAAAGCCATCTCTTAGTTTATCACAAATTGAGCTTTTACACAATTCCAATTCATTTTAAAAAAGACTGTAAGAAGTCATCCATGGTGTAAGCTCTATTTTAAAATAACTTTTTTTTCAGACTCGTGTTAAGATAACTCGCCAAGAAATAGGACCTTCCATTAGAATACACGTAATGTCCTTTATATTGATATGATTCTGCAATAGGTTTGGGACAAATAGTTAAGATGTTGTGATTATTTTTGGTAGAATTAAATATAAAATCCCAAGAGGAGGACATTAAAACAATATTAGGTCTGACTGGGTGACGCTCACAAACTACAAGCACTAAGTGGTAAACCATGAAACTAGGGGTCAAATAGCACAAGCCGTTCACCTGTTAATTTTTCTCACCGAATAACTTCTCTGGAAGCTTAGCGAGGGCGCAAAGACAGGCATACAGATAATGCTGACCGCTTAATTTCATAAGTCTTAACTAAACGATCAGCCATGCCTGTTAGAGATAGCAAGACTGCGATGTCAACATTTCCCACCAGTAATTCATTTTTAAGTTGGTAAGCACCGATCTCCCTGACATTGAATTCTCGGATTTTCTAAAATCAGTTTTGGCATTACTTCTGATAAAATAAGAGGGAGTACCAATATTGATACTTCCCTTTAGCCCTTTACTGTAATCATGCAATTTCAACAATGTGTCATTATAGAATCTCAAAACCTTTTAAGTGTCCTTGTACTAATTATCACCACGATAGGTTAAGCCAATAATACGACCTTTTTTTCGTTTAAAAAACTTAACATCTTTCATTTTTTCAAAATCATTGACTTCATGCTAAGTGTCGGCTGCAACACATATAACAGTTCCGCCGCCTAGTTCAAGTTAAAATGATTTTCAAGGATTGCGATAAAATAACAAATTTGTTTAATAGACAAATGGTTATCTCCTTGTCTATCCGTCTTTTTTTGATAGTATTAGTTCTAATATGACATAAGTGATTTTTAATTGCTATTTTCAAATCTATCAAAAAAATTTAGATGCTTATAAACATTCTATATTTTGATTTCGAGCGGTTTCTTTATTATCTTAGATGATGTAGAAAACGTTTTTTGAAACATGAAAGGATTTTACCTTATGAAAAACATAGTTATCGTTGAAGCTTTACGTACACCCATCGGAGCCTTTGGAGGTGCCTTTAAAGAGGTTTCTGCTGTTGATTTAGGGACAACTGTTCTCAAAAGCATCATCAACAAAACCAAAGTGACTCCTGAGATGATTGACGAAGTCATTATAGGCAACGTTCTCCATGCAGGATTAGGGCAAAACGTTGCCAGACAGATTGCTATCCACTCTGGCATCCCTAGTGATAAAACGGCCTTCACGCTTGATATGGTCTGTGGTTCAGGACTCAAAGCTATTCAGCTGGCAGCACAAAGCATTATGCTAGGTGATGCAGATATTGTCGTTGCTGGTGGTGTCGAAAACATGTCACAAGCAGCTTATGTGTCAATTCAGCATCGCTTTGGTCAACGTCTTGGTAACAGCCAGTTGATTGACAGTTTAGTTCACGATGGCTTAACAGATGCTTTTAACAATTACCACATGGGTATTACAGCTGAGAATGTAGCCCAAAACTACGGTATTTCGAGAGAAGAACAAGATCAATTTGCCCTTCACAGCCAAGAAAAAGCAGCTAAAGCCCTTGAAAGCAATCGTTTCGCTGAGGAAATCGTTCCTGTCTCAGTGCCACAACGTCACCATGACCCTTTAATCGTATCTGTTGATGAATACCCAAAAACCAATACTAGTCTTGAAAAACTTCAATCCTTGCGCCCTGCTTTTCTTCCTGAAAAAGGAACTGTAACTGCCGGTAATGCCTCTGGCATTAACGATGGTGCTGCCTTACTGATGTTGATGACCGAAGAAAAGGCCGTGGAGCTTGGCTTAACCCCTCTGGTCACAATTGAAAGTTATGCTAGTGCAGGGGTTGCCCCTGAACTAATGGGAACTGGACCTATTCCTGCTACCAAAAAAGCGCTAAAAAAAGCTAGCTTGACTATTTCTGATTTGGATTTAGTGGAATCCAACGAAGCATTTGCGGCACAGTCATTGGCTGTTTTAAAAGACCTGAATTTAAATCCTGATATCGTCAATGTGAATGGTGGTGCCATTGCCTTAGGTCATCCTATTGGGGCCAGCGGAGCTCGTATTCTTGTAACACTGATTCATGAAATGAAAAAACGACATGCTCACAGAGGGCTTGCGACCCTTTGCATCGGTGGTGGACAAGGAACTGCTATAATCGTTAAGAATAATACCTAATTTCGTGAAAGTTGGTAGAAAAAAGGTGTAAAGAAACCTTTATTCCTGTTTCAGTAAGTGCTTTTAGCACATAAGTCATTGTAATAGTCTTTGATATGTTTTCTTAGCCTTTTCTTCTCCACAAGTAGCCACTTTCTCATTATTTGTGTTATGATAAAGTGTAAAGCAAAGGAGATTGAAATGACAAAAGAAGTTATTGTCGAAAGTTTTGAGCTTGATCATACGATTGTAAAAGCCCCTTATGTTCGTCTTATTTCTGAAGAATTTGGACCAAAGGGCGACTGTATTACAAATTTTGATATTCGCCTAGTGCAGCCTAACCAAAATTCCATTGAGACAGCTGGCTTGCATACCATTGAGCACTTGCTTGCCAAGCTCATTCGTCAACGCATTGACGGGATGATTGATTGCTCTCCTTTTGGCTGTCGAACAGGTTTCCACCTTATCATGTGGGGAAAACAGAGTTCAACTGATATTGCCAAAGTGATTAAATCCAGCCTAGAAGAAATTGCAACTGGGGTTACTTGGGAAGATGTTCCTGGAACAACTATTGAATCCTGTGGTAACTACAAGGATCACAGCCTTTTTTCTGCTAAAGAATGGGCTCAACTTATCCTTGATCAAGGGATTTCAGACGATCCTTTTGACCGCCACGTGATTTAGATTAACCCTCTTAACAAATAATAGACACACGATTATCTATAAAAGCCCAACGTTTCTTCAGCTGAAAAGTTGGGCTTTTTGAGTTCAGTAAAATAAGGTCATCCAAAAAGGCAAAAGAGGTTAGAACAACACAACTTATCCTAACCTCTATCGTTATCTTAATAATCTAAAGCATCGGCATGCCCTTTGGCATTTCCTACAAAATAACCAGTCTTACAATTAATAGAAAACAGATAAGTGCCATCTGGCTTAAACATATTATAGTAGCCATTACCATTAATAATGTTAACAGGTTCTAAAATATACTGATTTCCAGAAATATAGCCCCTTGCTTGTGAAGTTGCCACAATTTTTTCAAGAATACCAGGATTAAAGGCCCAAGATGGATTAGCCCTATCAGCAATAACATCTTGATTATAAGGCACACGTGATAAATGCCGTTGCAAACTCGCTGGGTCATAACCTGTCAAGCCATAGCCAGATAGTGCTACTGATGCACTTGGCTCTTGAGCTGCTGGTGCTGCAGAGGGTACTTGAGCCTGGGCAGCTTGTTCATTAGCTGCTTTGGCGACTTCAGCCTTGCTGGCTAGTTGCTGACGACCTTCCGTGATGCTCGCCTGCAAGACAGCATCAAGGGTTGCATTTCCTGTTGTCAGGGTTGCACTTGATAAATCATCAAAATTAGCATCGGTCTTGACTTCAGCCGAAACCTTTTCACTATCGACAACAACGTCGGAAACAAATTTACCGTTAACTGCTGTAATAGCAGCAATAGCTTTCTTGAGGGAATCGACTTTTGCTTTCGCCTTATCATAGTAAGCAGAGCCTTCCAAAGCTTTCAAAGCAGCTTCTAAATCTGGCAAGGTAGCAAAGGCGCTATTTTTTAATTTGCTCTTTGTGGCATCTGTATAAAAAGTACCATATTGTTTTTCGAAGGCTTTAGCAGCAGCCTTCAAGCGAGTTGCTTTTTTAGCACTGTCGGTCTGCGAAGAAGCCTTTGTTTGACGACTTGCTGTTTGGGTTGTTTTCCCACTCTCTTGTTTCAAGTGGTTCCAACCAAATGCAACTGCAAGAATGGCCAATAATAGCAGAAATAAAGCTATTAACCAACCTTTTTTCTTGTTTTGTTTGGCTGGATGGTGGCTATCTTCAGAAAGAAACTGATCTCTTTTTGGTTCTTCCTTGGTCATCTGTGGTTCCGGAATGACCTTCTCTAATGGGACTGACACAGGGACTGTCGCTTCCACCGGAAGCCCAGTTACCACCGCAGTAGCCTCCATCGGAGCCAAGTCTTCAGCTACTTCTTCAACCAAAGTGCCATCTTGCTCAGCAGGCTCAGGCGATACAGGTTCGACATCAACAAGACCCGCCTGACTCAATTCTTCTCTTTGCTTTTTAATAAAATTGTCCAAACTAGCCGTATCGAGTTCCATGTATTTAGCATCGAACTTTTGAGAAGAAACTTCATCACGATGCTGCTTGATATATTTATCCAAAATACTATCGTCTTCAGTGACACCTGCTTTTATCTCTGACTCTTTACGAACAGCTTCACCGACGGTCATCGTCTTAGCTTCATTAAGACCAAGTGTTTGCGATTCTTTTATTACTTCAACTTCTTTGCTTTCTTCTGACACGCTTCTTACCTCTCTATATCAGATGTCGCTTTACCCTTTCCCCATAAAATTGGTATAAATCAACTTTTAGGGTACCATTGTAGAGTTTACGTTTTTTATCGGCTTTTTGACCATATTTTCGTTCAAAACTTTCGTCACTGGTCAAGATAAACTTGCTCCACGTTTTCAATGGTGCAAAGGTTTGCCCCATTTCATTATACAAGATGTCAACAGCTTTGTCATCAAGCAACCGTTCCCCATAAGGAGGATTTGAGATGATAACACCATTAACTTTGTCTGTTCGAAAGTCTTGGAGACGCATTTGCTTAAAGGTAATCACACCAGATAAGCCAGCTTCTTCAGCGTTACTTTTGGCAATGTCAATCATACGACCATCAATATCAAAGCCAGAAATATCCAATTCTACATCATAACGTGCTTCCTTATCGGCATCATCACGCACTTTTTGAACCAAGTCTTTATCCACCCAGCTCCATTCTTCAAAAGCAAAGGTGCGATTAAAACCAGGAGCAATATTCATTCCTATCAGCGCAGCTTCAATACAGAATGTTCCTGACCCACAAGTTGGGTCAACTAGAGGTTTATCAGGGAACCAGTTAGATAATTGTAAA
This sequence comes from Streptococcus canis, assembly GCF_900636575.1. NCBI lineage: Bacteria > Bacillati > Bacillota > Bacilli > Lactobacillales > Streptococcaceae > Streptococcus > Streptococcus canis. Next base: position 1,086,340 of record NZ_LR134293.1, on the reverse strand, counting down.
ATAGCAGCTGCCATATTTTCCTTAATCGGCGCGCCACCTTTTTGAACACGATAACCACGTTTAAACAAGCTAGAGCCAGTTGTATCAATCATAATAGTGGCTTGGTCTTTTAAAATAGACACTTCAATGTTAAACTCGGATCCAACCTCTTGGAGGGGAACACCTTCTGGCCTATGGAAATGCTTTTGTAACTTCTTGACAACAGCTTTTTTGGTAATAGCTTGAACACTCGGTTCGTTGTGCAGTTTTGACTTGACACACTTGGCTTTTGAAATCGGAAACTTAGCACCCAACGGCAAATAATTTTCCCAATCCAAGCCAAAGACACCTTGAAAGAGTTCTTCAAAGGTCCTAGCAGGGAATTGTCCTACGATAATTTTGATGCGGTCTGCTGCACGTAGCCAAAGGTTAGTTTTAGCAATCGCTTCTAAATCACCTTCAAAATAAACTTTCCCATTTTCAACCTGACAGTCAAACCCTAATGCTCTTACTTCCTTACCAACGACAGCTTCTAATCCTGCGGCTGCAGTCGCAACTAATCTAAATGTTTCTTTCATAATTCTCTTTCTTTTAAATCAAATAAAAGCTAGCAAGTGCTAGCTTAACCTATTATGCAATTTTCTATAAGCCATGTTTTGTTCCAGAAATGACTAGGCATCATCTCCTTCGATAATCATCTGTCTACCGTCTGTTGACAGTCAGGATAGCTTGTTCGTTTCCAACTATCCCATGCCCCTACCAAAGTTTGGGTTGCTAGCTTGAGGGGTTTACCGCGTTCCATTTTTTACGTTTCCATAAAAACTACGTCACTGTGGCACTTTCAGAAGTACTTTGGCATATCCAAGGACTTAGCCATTTTCTCCGCCGTAATGTGCAAGCACATCCCTAGGCTTATTTGTTCGCCTAGCACAATCACTACTGGCATCACAGCCAGTGCTAGCATGGACTTTCCTCATAGTATTGGAATACTACGCGATTATCCAAAAATTGCACCATTTTGATTACTCAATAATTTGTTTTCCAAAAACTTCCTTTTCCAACTTACTAATACGCTTCAAAATATCAAAATTAGTAGCTGATTGCGCGATGCGTGTTGGTTGAGGTATTGGCTGTTGAGTAGCTGCTGCCACCGTATTTCTAGCTTGAAACTTCGCCTTTTTCAAGGCTTCATTTTCAGCTTTTAAGGCCTCAATCTGAGCATTGAAATTCTCATAATCTTTGATGACGTTATCAAGAAATTCATCAACTTCTTTTTTATCAAAACCTCGCATACTAGTCTTAAATTCTTGCTCAAAAATGTCCTTTGGACTATAAATAATACTTGTCATTCTTTACTCTCCGAACGGTCAATCTTTTTACTAAACCACGATTTAGTATCATTACTAATGATACAGAAAAATAATTTAAAAAGCAAGTATTTAAATACCAATGCTTATTAAAAACACCTTACTATTCTTCTACAATCTCATTTAAGCGGTCAAAGGTCAAAAAAGACAAGTCATAATGTGGTAAGTCCTTCATTTTAGCCACAAGGTATTTGAGATTGGTCTCATTCTCACTATCATAAAAAATATACGCACCATCTGTATTAGCTAACAAAAAATGATGGTAACGACTAAATTGTTGAGGGTTCTTATACATTGGAAAACTGTACTTAACGAAGTCGACAGCCTTAAATTGGCTTAACACCTCCTGGTTTTTTGCATTCCAATTATGCCCGTGTGTTTCAAAAGGAAAGATGGCTGCTACTTGTAAGGGATAGTCTTTTTTTAATTCATTAGCCACTTCTAAGGCCCACTGTTCAAAACCTAGATTTCCTGTAAAGATAAACCAATCCACACCTTGTTGTAAATAGCCAATCAAATCCTTCCGAATGGCTTTCTTAATTATGGAAATTCGCTGGTCTTTCGGGTCAAAAATTCCTAGTTCAAAACTTCGATACCCTGTTATCAGAATTGCAGTCATTAAGTGTTATCCTTTCAGAAAATATGTTATAATAAGAATGCTTAAATTTTTTAGCATTAAGTAGATGATGTTAGGAGAACAATGGTCAACTACCCTCATAATCTTATTCGGCAAAAACCAAATTCTGTTCAAAAGCGATCAAAACAAAATAAGGTGGATTTTGCTAACCGAGGCATGTCCTTTGAAGCAACTATCAATGCGACAAACGATTATTATTTGTCACAGCAAATAGCTGTTATTCATAAAAAACCTACCCCTATCCAAATTGTTAAGGTAGACTACCCTAAGCGTAGTCGCGCTAAGATTGTAGAAGCTTACTTTAGACAGGCTTCCACAACTGACTATTCTGGTGTTTACAAGGGGCATTATATTGATTTTGAAGCTAAGGAAACCAGACAAAAAACAGCCATGCCCATGAAAAACTTTCATCTTCATCAGATTGAACACATGGTAGCCGTTTTGGAGCAACAAGGAATTTGTTTTGTCCTTCTTCACTTTTCGACCCTCAAGGAAACCTACTATTTACCTGCTAAAGCACTGATTGATTTTTATCAAATCGATCACGGGAACAAATCCATGCCCCTCGATTATATCAGAAAACATGGCTTTGAGATAGTGATGGGAGCATTTCCTCAGGTCCCTTACTTAGACATAATAGAACAAAATTTTTTAGGCGGTGATTACAATTAAAAATCCAAAAATCCTTAAATGGCTAAAATATGTACTCGGTGCTATCCTTAGTCTTATCATTGTGACAATCGTTTTGGGCGGACTTTTGTTTGCTTTTTATATTAGCAGTGCTCCAAAATTATCGGAAGCAGAGCTTAAATCGACCAATTCAAGCCTTGTATACGACGGCAATAACAACCTTATCGCTGACTTAGGTTCTGAAAAACGTGAAAATGTGACAGCTGATAGTATTCCTATTAATTTGGTCAATGCCATCACTTCTATTGAAGACAAACGTTTCTTCAACCACCGTGGGGTAGATCTTTATCGTATTTTTGGTGCAGCCTTCCACAATTTAACCAGCAAAACCACTCAAGGAGGGTCAACTCTTGACCAACAATTGATTAAATTAGCATACTTCTCAACCAATGAGTCCGACCAAACTTTGAAGCGTAAGGCTCAAGAAGTATGGCTTGCTCTGCAAATGGAGCGTAAATACACCAAACAAGAAATTTTAACCTTCTATATTAATAAAGTGTATATGGGCAATGGAAACTATGGTATGCTGACTGCAGCTAAATCTTACTATGGCAAAGACCTCAAAGATTTGTCCTATGCACAGTTAGCATTATTAGCTGGTATTCCACAAGCCCCAAGTCAATACGATCCTTATACACAACCTGATGCTGCTCAAAATCGTCGTAATGTCGTGCTACAACAAATGTACATGGAAAAGAACATTACCAAAGCTGAATATGAAGCTGCTCTTGCTACTCCTGTTGCCGATGGTCTCCAACCTCTTCAACAACGCTCAACCTATCCAAAATACATGGATAATTACTTGAAACAAGTTATTGAAGAAGTTAAAAAAGCAACCAACAAAGACATTTTCACTTCTGGCTTAAAAGTCTACACTAACATTATCCCAGAAGCTCAACAAACCCTCTACAACATTTACAATTCTAATGATTACGTGTACTACCCTGACCAAGATTTTCAGGTGGCATCAACCGTTGTAGATGTTACTAACGGTCATGTTATCGCCCAACTAGGTGGTCGTAACCAGGATGAGAACGTTTCTTTTGGAACCAACCAGGCCGTCTTGACAGACCGTGACTGGGGTTCCACTATGAAACCAATCACTGCTTATGCTCCAGCCATTGAATCTGGAGCTTACAATTCTACCGCTCAATCTACTAATGACTCTGTTTATTATTGGCCTGGCACTACTACCCAGTTGTTCAACTGGGACCGCAAATACAATGGTTGGATGACCATTCAATCAGCTATTATGCTATCTCGTAACGTTCCTGCTGTTAGAGCACTTGATGCGGCTGGCCTTGACTATGCTCGTTCTTTCTTGAGCGGTCTTGGTATTAATTACCCTGAAATGCATTATTCAAATGCTATTTCAAGTAATAATAGCAGTTCTGAGACCAAGTATGGAGCAAGTAGTGAGAAAATGGCCGCTGCCTATGCCGCCTTTGCTAATGGTGGGATTTACTACAAACCACAATACGTCAACAAGATTGAATTCAGCGATGGCACCAGTAAAGTCTTTGAAGATAAAGGCAAACGTGCCATGAAAGAAACAACAGCCTACATGATGACAGATATGTTGAAAACGGTTCTTTCTTACGGTACAGGTACTGCCGCTGCTATTCCTGGCGTTGCCCAAGCTGGTAAAACGGGTACCTCTAATTACACTGACGAAGAACTGGCTAAAATTGGTGAGAAGTATGGCCTTTATTCAGATTATGTTGGCACTCTGGCTCCAGATGAAAACTTTGTTGGCTTTACCAATCAATACGCTATGGCTGTCTGGACAGGTTACAAAAACCGCTTGACCCCAGTTTATGGTTATAGTTTAGAAATTGCCTCCGATGTTTACCGCAGCATGATGACCTACTTAACAAATGGTTACAGTGACGATTGGACCATGCCAAGTGGTCTCTACCGCAGTGGTGGTTTCCTTTACTTAAGCGGGACTTATGCAAGTAACACTGACTATACCAATTCGGTTTACAATAACCTCTATGGTAATACCTCATCGTCCACATCTAGTCAATCAACGACTACTGATGAAACGACAGATACCAATGATGCCAACGGCTCAACCAGCACTGAAAGTGGCGCTGATCATGCCACAACAGATGATAAAAAAACAAATCATTAAAAACCAAAACTCCCTTGGGTTTATTCAATCCCAAAGGAGTTTTTTGTGATTATGATTAGGCTAAAGCACCCATTGGATCCCAAGGGGCTAGCATTTGTGGCTCTGCTTCATAGGCCGCTAGCTCGTCAGCTGTTAAGAATTCTTTACGGACAACGATTTGATAGGTATATTCGTCCATCCAAGCATCTGAAGCAACAAAGTAACCCTTGTCACCAACCTTCTCACCCCATGAATTTTCAACCTTCCATTTTAACGGTTTTCCTGCTTCATCTAAGTCAACACCTGTTAAGACCATAGCATGTGTCATCAAACTTTCACTGTAATCCAAGCGTCCAGCCTTATCTTGACTAAGACGAATATCCATGCTAGCTGCAAAATCGTAAGTATTAGTTGCCAAAATGCCTTTTTGACGATCTGAAACTTGACCCACATCAGAGCCAAACCAAACGGACTCACCAGCCTGCAGTTGCTTGATGGCAAGTTCTTTGAAGCGATCCATCTCCAAATTGAGGTAGCGAACTTCACGACTACCAACCACATTACCTAGCATGTCAACGGTATAGGATTTGCCATAAGGCTTATCTGAAGTTGGGGCATTGATAACAGAAACGTAATCAGATAATTTTAGCCCTACAAATTTGTCATAGAAAGTTTGAGGTGTCAAGCCTTTTTCAAGATGATATTGATTATCTTTGTCACGGTAGGCAAAGTCAAAATGACGAGGTGGCAAGCCTAACGTCATGGCCAAGAAGTTGAAAATTTCTTGAAGAAGTTCTGCTTTTCGATTCCCAACTTGTTTTTCATCAGCACCTGTCGCAATCAGGTCACGAAGAATTTGAGCATCTTGTCGCAATAATTTATTCAAATACTGATTTAATTCACGGCTGTTACTTGATGAGATGGATTCTGGGTAAACTGATTTTGGCACCACTCCATACTTCTCAAACAAGGAAACCACCATGTCCCACTGACCACCATCTTGTTGTGGAACATCCAAGAGAAACTTGACTTTACGACTGGTTAATTCTTGGTCAGCTGTAGCAATGACCTGTTCCATAAACCAGTTGGCTTTTTCATACTTATCCCAAAAGAAAGTATGAGCTTGTGACAACTCAAAATTTTCTAACTTAAATTCTGTGATTAATTTGTGTCGGAAAGTGTTCAAGGCAGCAAACATCCAGCAGCGACCCGAAGCCTTTTGATTGGATACCTTGTCCTTAGTTAAATCAATAGAAAACACAAAATCATTGTCTACTTCGCTTTGACGGGTTTCTAATGATTTTAGCAAACCATTATGTGTAACGGCATTCTCAATAGCTGAGAATTTTGCATTGGCTTCGTAATGAGCAAATAATTGTTCTGTAAATGTCTCTGTTAATGCTGACATTATTGTCCTCCTAAAATATTAAGATAAACTTCACCTGAAATAATACTGGCAAGATGGTTCCAGCCATTTTATTCTAAAGGATTACTTCTATTATAGACCTTATTTGATTTTCTTCAAGAAAAAAGTTAGGCTAACCTAACTTTTTGTTTTCTTTTTTAACCTTTGAACATCATCTCTTATTTCCAAAACTCATCAAAAATGGTGATTGGCAAATGACGCTTGTGTTGCCCTTTCTGCCACCACTTTTCAATGGTTGCCTGAGATTCCTCAGAGATAGCTTTCCCTTCGAGGTAGTCATCAATCTCTTGATAAGTCACTCCTAAGGCGACTTCATCAGCTAAACCTGGTTTTTGATCTTCCAAATCAGCAGTTGGAACTTTTTCGTAGAGGGCAGCATCTGCTCCTAAAACTTTCAAAAGAGCCTTTCCTTGGCGTTTATTAAGCCTAAAAAGCGGTAGAATATCGGCACCGCCATCGCCGAATTTAGTAAAGAAACCAGTGATGTTTTCTGCAGCATGGTCCGTTCCGATGACTGCACCAGCTAATTGACCAGCAATCGCATATTGGCTAATCATGCGCTGACGTGCTTTAATATTACCCTTATTGAAATCAGAAATCTCGATGCCAGCCTCTTGCAAGGCTGCTACTTGACCATCCACGGCTGCCTTGATGTTAATGGTAAGGGTTTGGTCTGGCGCAATGAAAGCCAAGGCTTTTTGTGCATCTGCTTCATCAGCCTGAACCCCATAAGGCAAGCGAACAGCTATAAATTGATAAGCAGAATCACCTGTTTCAGCTCGTAATTCAGCAATAGCCATTTGTGCCAACTTACCCGCAAGGCTAGAATCCTGTCCTCCAGAAATCCCTAAGACATAAGTTTTCAAGAAAGGATGCTTATGTAAATAAGCTTTTAAAAAATCAATGGTTTTTCGAATTTCTTCTTGTGGGTCAATGCTAGCTTTGACCCCTAGTTGACGAATAATCTCTTCTTGTAAGGTCATTTTAAATCACTCTTTCCATGAGTATCTTTACGAATTTTATCAATCAAGGTCATCTTGTTTTGCCAAACATCTCGCGCCAAATCAACTGGGTAATCTTGCGGGTTGAGCACGCGCTTGTATTCGTCCCAAAGCTTGTCAAATTCTTTTTTAGCGTAAGCCTTGATTTCAGACAAGGTCGGTAGCTGGTAAACCAATTCCCCCTTGACAAAAACATCAACTAAGAGAGGAACAGCATCAAAATCTCTGACCGTCTTATTGATATAAGTATAGGTTGGGTGGAACATCTCAATTTCAGTCAAGGCGTTGACGTCAATATCAGTAAAGGTAATATAATCACCTTCTGACTTGCCTTTTTCATGGCTAGTAATGCGCCAGACTTGTTTTTTTCCTGGCGTAGATACTTTTTCAGCATTATTAGATAACTTAATGGTATCACGCATGGTCCCATCCTCTTGTTCAATGGATACAATTTTATAAACCGCTCCTAAGGCAGGTTGGTCATAGGCTGTGATCAGTTTGGTACCGACACCCCAAACATCAATCTTAGCCTTTTGCATTTTCAAGTTGAGGATGGTATTTTCATCAAGGTCATTGGAAGCATAAATCTTAGCCTCGGTAAAACCAGCGTCATCCAGCTGCTGACGGACTTTTTTAGAAAGGTAAGCCAAGTCACCAGAATCCAATCGAACACCTAGGAAATTAATCTTGTCACCCATTTCTTGAGCCACTCGGATAGCTGTTGGCACACCTACTTTAAGTGTGTCATAGGTATCCACCAGAAAAACACAATCTTTGTGTGTCTTGGCATAAGCCATGAAAGCATCATAGTCATTGCCGTAGGCTTGGACAAGGGCATGGGCATGGGTACCAGAGACAGGAATATCAAAAAGTTTGCCTGCTCTCACATTACTTGTTGCATCAGCTCCGCCAATCATTGCTGCGCGGGTTCCCCAGATTGCAGCATCTAATTCTTGTGCACGACGGGTCCCAAATTCTAAAAGCGGCTCATCTTCAATCACAGAACGAATACGGGCTGCTTTGGTGGCAATCAAGGTTTGAAAATTAACAATGTTCAAGAGGGCTGTTTCTACCAATTGACATTGACCAAGGGGGCCTTCCACTTGCACAATTGGTTCATTGGCAAAGACCAAATCCCCTTCTTTGGCAGAACGAATGGTCAATTCCAAACGCAACTCTTTGAGGTAGGTTAAGAAAGCGTCATGATAACCCAACTCTTTTAAATAGGCTAGATCAGCTTCAGAAAATTGAAATTGGTTCAAGTACTCCACCATACGTTGCAAACCAGCAAAGACAGCATAACCATTGTTAAAAGGCTCCTTGCGGAAATAGACTTCAAAAACAGCATGACGGTTATGGATGCCTTGTTCAAAATAAACTTGCATCATATTAATCTGATATAAATCAGTATGGAGTGTTAAACTATCATCTTTATACATAAAGGGGACTCCTTTGAATTATTGTTATTATTATAACATATTTTAAGAGAGGGTTTAGGACGAGGGTTTAGAAATCTATCGCCAACCTGATTGTAGAAAAAAGAACTGATTCCAAACCATCACCAGTTGAAAGCTGGTAATAGTAGGACTCAGTTCATAAGGACATTAGCTTCGCTTAAATTTTAAATGGCTGTAAATCCCAAAAACAATAATCCAAATCGTTGCTCCAATAGCACCAATATAAGTGGATTCTTGCAAGAAAAGGGAGATAAAAACAAAGGCAAAAAATGCAAGCGTCAACGGCGTCGTAACCTTATATTTTGGCATCAAATAGCCATCTGCCATAAAGTCACTGGATTGGCGATATTTCCAATGAGCAAGCATGGTCAAGGCATAGATTGCAATGTAAACACCAGATGAGGAGGCTGTGATAAGGGAGAAAGCATCTGCAACTCCTGGCAAAATATTAATCAGGGCTGAAATACCAACCACAACAGCTGAAGCAATGATAGCACGGCTTGGAACACCTTGACGTGATAAGGTATTAATTTTTAAGCGATTGGTCAAGGCATTTGGAGTCTCATTGGCAATCTGATAGAGATGACGACCAGTTGAATAAAGGGTTGAATTGAGGGCTGATGCTGCTGAAGTCAAAACCACAAAGTTAATCAAAGCGGCTGCCCATTTAATCCCAACCAGCTTAAACACCATTACAAATGGAGATTCATCAACTGGTAATTGATACCATGGCACAATTGCCATAATAGATACCAAGGCTCCTACGTAGAAAATAACAATACGGGTTGGAATTTCTTGAATGGCTTTTGGCAACACTTTTCTTGGATTGGCTGTTTCAGAAGTGGTGATGCCAACAAATTCAATAGCCTGATAGGCAAAGAAAACCATCTGGAAAGCCATGAAGAATTTCAACTTCCCCTTTGGAAACAAGGAAAAGTGGTCAAAAATATTAGAGAGGCTGGCATGCCCTGTATGTGTTTCAAAACCTGTTAGAACCATGAAAATCGCTGTCGCAATCAAGGCTAAAATAGCTACAATTTTAATCATGGCAAACCAAAACTCTGTTTCTCCAAAAACGCGCACGGCAATCAAGTTGATGGAGCTTAATAGCACCAAAAAGACAAGCTGGATTAGCCAGGCTGGCCAGGTTGGAAACCAAAATTGAACATAGGAACCGACCGCTGTGATTTCAGCCATTCCAATAAAAACAAGGGAAATCCAATAGGATAGCCCCGAAAAATAACCCCAGCCTGGACCAATGTATTTGGTAATAAAATTGATAAAGGTATGTTGGTCTGGGTCATAATAGAGCATTTCGCCAATAGCGCGCATCATCATAAACATGAAGGCACCTGTAATCATATAAACAAAAATAATAGATGGTCCTGTCAAGGCGATGGAGCGTCCTGCCCCTAAAAAGAGACCTGTTCCAATCGTTCCTGCAATCGCAATTAACTGCACATGACGATTTTCTAAGCCCCTTACCATTCCATTTTCTAGTTCTTTATTGTCTGTTTGTTCTTTTATAGACATTCTAAACTCCATTCACTAAAATACTATTTATTATATCCTCTTTTCAGAAAATTTTCAACATTTATCTAAAGGAGAAGTGAGCAAAACTCAGGGTTCTAGCAGCGGTATTTAGCCAACAGGTCACTAAAAAAGAGGAGGGCAGCTGCCCCACTCCTTCTAGCTTTCTGATGGCATATTCTCAATGTAATGATAAACTCCTTGACCAGCGATGGCGCCATCTCCAACAGCTGTTGTGATTTGACGAAGGTCTTTTTGGCGAACGTCTCCAATCGCAAAGATACCAGGAATACTTGTGCGCATGTGATCATCTGTGATAATCCAGCCTTCTTGATCAGTAATGCCTAGCTCACTCACCATGCTTGTGACAGGAATCATACCAACATAGATGAAAACACCTCCAAAGGCATGGTCAGTTACTGTGCCTGTTTTCACATTTTCAACTAACACATTGGAGACCTTAATGTCATTGCCCTGAATTTCTTTAACAACAGAATCCCAGATAAAGTCAACCTTGTCATTAGCAAAAGCACGGTCTTGCAAGATTTTTTGAGCTCTTAATTGGTCACGGCGATGAACTACGGTTACCTTTTTAGCAAATTGGGTCAGGTAGATGGCTTCTTCTACAGCTGAGTCCCCTCCTCCTACAACAAGGAGGTCTTGATTTCTAAAGAAAGCCCCATCGCAAACAGCACAATAAGATACCCCACGACTGGTATATTCTTCTTCACCTGGTACCCCTAACACACGGTATTTAGCCCCTGTTGCAAGGATAATTGTTTTAGCATCATAACTCTCATCTTCGGTTGACACGCGCTTGTATGACCCAAAATCCTCTATTTTTTGAACAATCCCATAAATGTTTTCAACCTTAAATTTTTCCAAAGGTTCGTACATCTTCATTGATAATTCTGGTCCTGAAATATGGTCATAACCTGGGTAATTTTCAATTTCAGACGTGTTGTTCATCTGGCCGCCTGGAGCGCCTTGCTCGATAATGCCAACACGCAAGTTACTTCTTGCCGCATACAAGGCAGCAGTCATGCCGGCTGGGCCTGAACCTATAATTAATGTATCGTACATGTTCTAACTCCTTTGAATGATTCTGTCAACATTGTAGCAATCTCAATTCTTTATTGCAACGATTATGATTTTAAGACAACCAAAATACTCATAAAGGCAAAGGATAAAATTGGAATGGTTAAAATAGCAACCATTAACATCTCATAGAGAAAGGCCTGCCGTTCAACCAAGGTCTTATCTTTTTTCATTTTTGCCCGCCATAGTGTCCATAGTAAACAAATAGATACCATCGTCACGCTTGATAGGATAAGCCCCTTTAGGTAAAGGCTAAAAATTTCTATTAACATATTTCCACCTGGTCATTCTTACTTTTCCGGAAACTTTTCTTATTACACAAGATAAGAATAGGTCCAGGGATACCTAGACCTTTTTATTATAACAAAAGAATGGCATTAAATATACGTTTTTGAATAGCTTGCAAAAAATTCTTTGGTTCGTTCTTCTTTCGGATATTTAAAGACCTCCTCTGGAGTTCCTTGTTCCAAGATTTTCCCTTGCTCCAAAAAAAGAACCCTATCTGCGACTTGATAGACAAAATTCATATCATGACTAACCAAAACCATGGTTTGACCAGATTTTGCAGCATCAGCAATAGCTCTTTCCACTTCACCAACCAACTCTGGGTCAAGAGCTGAAGTTGGTTCGTCCAGCAACAAGACATCTGGCTTCATTGCCAAAGCCCTTGCTAAAGCCACCCGTTGTTTCTGGCCCCCTGATAAATGACGCGGGTAATGATGTTCCCGATCAGCTAGTCCAACCTTAGCCAGTTCTGCCCGTGCCAGCTTGGTCGCTTCTTGGTCAGATAGTTTTTTGACCACTTTGAGGCCTTCTTTGACATTATCAAGGGCTGTGCGTCGCTCAAAAAGGTTAAATTGCTGAAAAACCATGGCAAGCTTTCGACGTAAAATAAGAACTTGCTCCTTGGTAATGGTTTCAAAATTGACGGTAAACTCATCAATACTGATAGAACCCGTATCTGGTTTTTCCAAATAATTTAAGCTACGCAGAAAGGTTGATTTCCCTGCTCCCGAAACTCCTACTAAGGCAATAACTTGCCCCTTATCAATATCAAGGCTTAGATCGTCCAAAACTTTTTGACCTGAGAAGACCTTGCTCAAATTTCTAATTGTAATCATCAGCGCAATTCTCCTAACTTTTCATTTTTAGCTTGCTCTGGTACTTTGATGGCCATCTTGTTTTCAATCAAGCGACCTACCTGCTCCATCAAAATACTGATAGACCAATAAACAAGAGCAACAGAAATATAACGTTCAAAATAACGATAATCTGATCCGCCTAGAATTTGAGCTTGGGCAAACATTTCCACAATCCCTGCATTAAAGGCAAGAGAGGTACCTTTGGTTAGGCCAATTAAGCCATTAATCAAGGTTGGAATAGCCACAACAGCTGCATTAGGAATAATGACACGACGGTAAACCTGCACAGAAGTCATGCCTAGACTTTTTGCTGCTTCAATTTCACCTGTATCTACCGATAAAATGGCTGCTCGAATGGTTTCGCTAGCATAGGCTGCTTCATTAAAAGCAAAGGCTGTAATGGCAAAAATAGAAGCCGGAATTGCATTAATATTCCATTCGAAGCCATACTTCTGATTGAGGAATTTTAGAAAGAGGGGAATACCGTAGTAGGTCAACATTAACTGTACCAAGATGGGCGTCCCCCGCAGAAAGCTCACAAAAACGGCCTGAATAGGATAAAGCACCTTCACTTTGTTAATTTTGACGATGGCAAAAACCAAAGCCAAAACCAAACCAAAGATAGCCCCTGCCAGTGTCAAACCAAGAGTGATCGGAAGCCGTTGGATAATATTTGGAATGGCATCAAAAACAGCATGCCAACTAAAAAGTTTCCCATGTGGAATCGGTGAGATGAGTTGATCATACCAAGCCCAACCACTGGTTAAAAACACTGATGTCATGTATTTCCCCTTTATACTTGTTTGTCTTAATATTCTAACACTCTTAGACCCGCATGTAAAATAGTAAATCCGTATTATGGCAATAAGCAAAAATGATCACCAAAGCATTCCTTGAAAGATGTCAAAACTCCCTTATAAAACCCTAAGGAAGGTCTGAAACAAAGTCTCCTCCAAAAAAGTCTTGGCTATAAGTCTTTAATTTTCCTGATTTTTGAAGCTTAGCTAATCCTTTATTCACAAACGTTTGCAGCGCTTTCCCTTTTTTATCTTTAGCAAATAGATAATATTCTAAACCATCTTTATCACTAGCTAGGTTTCCGGTTAATTGATTCACTTTCAAAGAAAAGCCTTGCTCCTTGATAGCTGTCGTTAGGGAAATAGCATCATAGAAAACAAAATCAAGTTGACCTTCTTCCACTTGTTGTAACCTTTGTGTAAAAGGACTTGAACCCGAAACATAGCTTAAATGAATAGGCTTTTTATCTGGGTGGCTTTGATTCCATTTTTCTAACACTTGCATGTAGTTGGCTCCTGCCATGCCCTGCGTTTTTTTCCCTGAAAGATCCGCAAGACGACGATAAGTTCGCGAAGGTTTACTTGCCAAAGCATAATGAGATTTTGAAATAGGCTTTGAAAATAGGTATGTCTCAGCTCTTTCCTTGCTATAACCAAAATCATTGGCTGCAATATGGTAACGCCCAGAATCAATCCCTGATAAAATGGAAGGAAAAGAAACGGTCTTAATGGTGAGGCGGTACGTTTTGGAACCTTTAAAGATTTGTTTCAAAACTTCAATATCGTAGCCAGTGTGCTGACTGCCTTGCTTATAAGTAAATGGCTTGGTAACAGCATCTGTGGCAACGATAACCTCTTCTTTTGAGCCTGCCATTGCCTGTTGAACAAAGACCAATTGGGTTAAACTCAGTCCTATTATTAATAATCCCCTAAATAGTTTAGAATAAGATACCATTGCTAATCTCCCTTCCTTATCCTTGACAAAAGTCTAACAAATTTGAAATGCTTTGCCCAATACCATTTACCTATCAGCTTGATAAAAATCGTAATCACGGCTTATCAAGAACATCGTTAAGCCGCTAAAATAAGGAAAGGACCTCTGACAAAACAAAAAAGAACAGAGCCTCTAGTAGCACCTGTTCTTTAGCATTTAGAAACTTTGTTTTTTCGCCTGACGTTCCGCACGACCTTTAGCACGACTTGCTGCGCGACGTTCTTTACGACGTTTTTCATCAACAGCCCACTGAATTTTTTTCTTGTAACCTGGTTTGACTTTTTTCTTTTTCTTTTTGACCAAACCAATCATTTCTGTGTCTAACTTTTGATAGGCTTTTTCACGGTTTTGACGGCGATCACGGTCATAAGTATCCTGAAACTCTCCATTTTTAAGCATTTTTGGAGTAAAGGCAATCCCCATTTTTTCCAATTCTTTGATGTCTGAGTCGTCACTTGGCTGGTAAAGGGTAATAGCAGTGCCCGGCATGCCATTTCGACCAGTCCGTCCTACACGGTGGACAAAGAAGGACAAGTCTTGTGGGATGGCATCGTTAATAACATGACTAACTCCCTCAATATCAATCCCACGCGCCGCTAAGTCTGTGGCAACAATGTATTCAAAGTCCAGTTTTTTGACCTGATTCATGATTCGCTTGCGTTCTCTTGGAGGAATACCACCATGAATCTTAGCCACTTTCAAGCCATTAGCTACTAAAAAGGCATACAAGTCATCTGCACGTTCTTTGGTATTGACAAAAAGCATGGCCATATAAGGTTGCATGGCTTTGAGAATCTCTAACAGTTGACCATTCTTATCACGTCCTTTTGTCGATACAAGCCAGTTATCAATAGTATCTGCGATAACGGTCTCTGTCTTAATCTGTTCAATAACAGGATTGGTCAAGTATTTTCTCAAAAAGGGTTGGAGTTTTTGAGGAATGGTCGCTGAGAAGACTAAAATCTGAACTGATTTTGGAAGTGAAGCAGCAATCTTATCAACGGTATCTAAAAAGCCCATATCCATAGTCATATCAGCTTCGTCCACCACAAATGTCGTTGCCTTGTAGATCTCTAAGTCTCCAGACTTGACCAAGTCATAAATACGACCTGGTGTGCCGACCACAAGATGAGGTTGACTACTCTTTAACTTTTCAATTTGACGGAGTTTGTCTGTACCGCCAACATAGTTGGCCAAACGAATTTCTTTTTGGGAATGCTTTGCAATTTGCTTACAGGCATCAAAAATTTGAGTAGCTAATTCACGACTTGGTGCTGTAATAACCACTTGGACTTCTGCCTTATCCTCATCTAATTTTTCAAAGATTGGCAACAAAAAAGTATGCGTCTTCCCAGAACCTGTTTTAGATTCCCCAACTAAGTCACGACCTGAGCTAACAACAGGAATCAGCCGTTGTTGAACCTCTGTTGGGTTGACAAAACCAATCTCCTCCAGCGCCTGCTGAATATAGTGTTTAAAATGATAATCTTTAAATGACATGTTTTACCTCGTTTTCTTCCATATTATATCATTAATGCGATAGACAAGCAAAAGGAGTGGGGCAGCACGCACAAAATCAGTATTTGTGGGCCGTCTCCACTCTCTTATCTCTAAGAATGCAGTTGTAAAATTAGCTATCTCATAGCTTATCTTAAATAGGTTTTGACTTTTTTGAAACTAACTTTTAGAACAAGTATAAGATTGCCAAGACAACTAAACTAGCAAGGGAGCCTATTGTCCACAAGAAAGCATCAACTTGCCACTCTGACCACTTCTTATCTCTACCAGACAAGCCGCCTAATTCTAAATGGTGGTGAAATGGCGTCATTCTAAAAATACGATGACCCTCTCCATATTTTTTCTTGGTGTACTTAAAATAGGACACTTGCAACATGACTGAGCTTGTTTCAAGAACATAGACCAATCCAATCATCAGCAAAGTCCACTCCTGACGAAGAGCAATAGAAATAGCAGCTAGCATAGCACCAAGGGCTAAACTCCCCACATCTCCCATAAATACCTTGGCAGGCTTATGATTAAAGAGGAAAAAGCCAAGCAGAGCACCAATCATGGTTCCAATCAGTAACAAGACATCAAATTGACCTTGAACGTAGGCAATAACTCCATAAGTCAACAAGCTAATCACCACCGAGATAGAGGCTAAACCATCAATACCATCTGTTAGATTAACAGCGTTAGAGAAACCAACCACCCAAAATAAAACAAAGAACAGGTAGAAGATCCCCAAGGGCAGTTCATAGCCAAACACATTGATAGAAGAAATACCGCTTGGACTAACATGTAAAAAGTAGAAAATCAAACCGCCAACTAACTGTAATACGAGCTTTTGTTTAGCAGTTAAGCCTTCATTGATTTGTTTAAAGATTTTTAGAAAGTCATCCAAAAAACCAATAATCCCGTAGATAAGAACAACAGATAAAATCCCTGAAATCAACCCTAAACTCTGACCATTTTGAAAGAAAAAGAGCCCAAAGAGAAAGGATATACCGGTTGCTACTAGAAGAAAAACAGTTCCTCCCATTGTAGGTGTTCCAGCCTTAGCTAAGTGCTGCTTGACGTCTTCATGCATCTGTTGCCCACCAATCTTCTTTAGTTGGTAGAACTTGATAAAATGAGGCATTGCAAAGGCAGTTAACATAAGGGCTATGGTTCCTGCGATAAGGGTTAAAAACATGTTAGTCTCCTAAAGTAATGGTAATTTTTTTAATTTTTTTCAAGGATTTGCCAACATCTAAACTTTGTTTAGTGACACGACCAGAATCTGCCCCTTTAAAGGTAACATCAATTCCGGTCCACTTGGCAAAGGTTTTAACATTGGACTTGGTCCAGCCATACATATCTGGTAACTCAGTAAAATGATCAGAAAGAATGAGAAGCTGTTGATTCTCAGCCAACTCATTTCCTGTTTTTTGCGATACTTTTTTAATCTTGCTACCAGTTCCAAGGACAATAGGCTGCACTAGATTACGGCGTAATTCGCTAGAGGTCTCACCAGGACTTTTCCCAATAAAGTCTGGTAGTTTATAAGTCGCTTTGTGAGCTACATCTGCTGCAGCAGGTCTTGTCAAGGTATCCTGCATCAAGTAAGCTTCCTCTAGAACAGGGTTGACCACATCTTGCCAGAAGAGATTACTCCAATGTTCTGGCTTGGTCATGGTCACATACATCAAAAAGTCTGGCTTATCTGCGGGAACCATGGCTACAACTGAATAGACATAGTTGGTCAGGCCGCCATCTTGATAACCACTACCGTCCTCGGTGGCAATTTGAGCAGTCCCTGATTTAACAGCAACTGGAAAGTTTCCAACCTTGATAATAGGCCCATAAGTTTTGGAATAAAGGGTTCCAAATTCAGGGTCTGTTCCGACACCTACCATGTATTGTCTAGTCTCACTAGCAGCTTTTTTGGAAACAGGTTTCCCGACAACTTCTTTATCTGCTGTCCTAAAGCTAGCTGTGTTTGGGTCATAAATTTGGCTGATAAATTGAGGTTCCAACATATCACCATCATTGGAAATAGCAGTGAAAGCTCTCAGCATTTGAGTCTGAGTAACGGAAATCCCTTGACCAAAGGCACTCATGGCCTGGGTAACAATATTGTCAGAAGGAAAGATTCCGGTATCTTCATCGTTCAAACCAAAGCGAGTTGGAAAACCAAAACGGAATTTAGTCAGGTAGTTCATCCACTTGGCATTACCCATCTTCTGCTCCAATTTAGTCATGCCGACGTTACTTGAGAAAGCGAACCCTTGCGCATAAGTCATATACTGTCCTGTGGAAATGCCTTCGTTGATAGACCAGTCTTGAATAGTAGCGTCTGCAATGGTTAACCCATTAGCATTACTGAAAGTTTCTGTTGGGTTAAAGACCTTGTCATCAATAGCCGCTGCCAATGTCATGACCTTCATGGTAGATCCTGGTTCAAAGTTCCCTTGATGAAGCGCACTATACCACTTATAATGCTTGTTTTCTAATCCTTTTAAGGTATCGGCATTATAAGTTGGACGCTGCGTTGTCGCTAAAATTTCACCAGTCTTGGCATTAACCAATGTTGCACTGGCCAATTCACCATTGGATTTAGCCTGAAAAGCATCCATTTGCGTTTCCAAGAAAGTCTGGATGGGCTCAGAAAGCGTGGTGTAAATATCCTTACCATCAACAGCTTTTTTAACGGTCTTACCAGTTCCTAGTAGGGTATTCCCATTTCGATCTTTCTGATAGGTAATGACTCCATCTTGGCCTGATAAAATCTTATCAAAAGAGGCTTCTAGACCTGATTTTCCTACTAAACTTTTGACACCAGTCTTTTTGTCTTCAGTTAGCGAAGCTAGCCCGATAAATTCTGAGGCAAAGGTGCCATTTGGATACATACGACCAGGGCTAGCGGTAAAAGCAATGCCCTTGATTTTAGCAGCTTCCATCGCTTTTTGGATAGTAGACATGGTGCTATAAGAAATACCAGACCCTGATGGCCCAAAAGCGACTTGGAAGAGCCCCTTACGTTTCAATTGCTTGATGACATCCTTTTTCTTCATGCCCAGATGTTCTTTTAAAATATCAGCCACCTTATCGTATTGAGAAGGCTGCACATAGAGCTTTTCATCAGAAGCTGAAACAAATGATTTATCAAGAATAGCATAGATGCTGTAAGTAGTTGAGTCCACAGCAATAGCCGTTCCATTTCGATCATAGATGGTACCACGTTTGGCTTGAACTGTTACCGTTTCTTGGTAAACTTTTTTTGCCCCCTCTGACAAACTGACCCCGAATTTTTGATCCGTTCCGATGATGATCATGAAGTTGATAATGAAGATAAAGAAAACGAAGATGGTTAAGAGCATCATGTTTTGCCCTACTCGAACGCGGTTCTGGACGGGAGTTCTTCGATCACGCACCACATAATCTAAAAAGTATTTTTGCCATTTTCTCATAGATTACTCGACTTTCTTGATGTTGTCATTACGGTTGCTTAAACCAGCTTTGCCTGCAATGTCAACAATACGATCACGCCGTGACAATTCATTAACCTCTTGCTTGGCATTGTTAAGCTCTGTTTTTTTATCCGAAATTTGGCTGTTTAAGCTGGTAATATCTTGTTGCAACTGTAATTTTCGACTCTGGAGGTAAATAATACTCACAGCCATTGTAATAGCTGTAATGATAATGGTAGCATAAAAAGCTTTCTCAATTCTCGAGAAAGTTCTTATTCTTTTTTGTAAGGCATTTGTGACTGCCTGAGTTCTTTTTTCATTTGTCATAGGCTTATTTCCGGATTTTTCTGGCAACACGTAATTTAGCCGAATGTGCCCTATTATTGATAGCTAGTTCTTCCTGACTAGGTAAGATCGGCTTACGTGAAACAAGTTCAAATTTAGGTTTCATGTCCTCAGGAATAAAAGGTAACCCTTTGGGCACATCAACCGTGCTAGCTTCTTTAAAGAGTTGCTTGGTTAAGCGATCTTCTAAAGAATGGAAGGTAATGACTGAGATACGACCATCAAGGGCTAATAATTCCATAGCGTCCTGAATAGATTCGTCGGCTGCGCCAAGTTCATCGTTAACTTCAATGCGAATAGCTTGAAAAATCTGTTTTGCAGGGTGGCCTTTTTTCTTCAATTCTTTAGCTGGCTTTGCTGCCTTGATCAATTCTGCCAATTCTGTTGTTGTCTCAATAGGTTTGACAGCTCTTGCTTGCTCAATTTTCCGAGCAATCTGCTTAGAGCATTTATCTTCTCCATATTTGAAGAATAGTTTGACTAAATCATTGAATGAATAAGTATTCACCACTTCGTAGGCAGTTAAAGGAGCCTGACGATCCATACGCATGTCCAAAGGTGCGTCTTGCTTGTAAGAAAAGCCTCGCTCTCTTTCGTCCAACTGCGGGCTGGAAACACCAAGGTCGTAAAGAATCCCATCAATTTCGGTCACACCAAGAGCTTCTAAACGTGCCTTGAGATGTCTAAAATTATCCTTGATAAAGGTTACTTGTCCTTTGTCAATATAAGGTTTTAGAATAAACTGTGCATTATCGATGGCTTTTTGGTCTTGGTCAAAACAGTAAAGGTGACCTTGCTCGCTAAGTTTGGACAACAAATAAGCTGAATGGCCTGAGCCACCTAGCGTTGCGTCAACATAAATCCCATTAGGCTTGATGTCAAGCATGTCCACTGTTTCGTGAAGAAGTACGGTCACATGATGAAATTCTTTTGTCATAACTTTAATTGTACCATACTTCAAAAGGTTTAGAAATGAAAAAGTAAGAGAAAAGGGTTTCATTCCCGAGAGAATCTTCCTTTTCTCTAACCTTGTTCTTTTTGTTCGTTATCAGCTAAGTCAACTTAGCAAGTGCTGATTTAGCCGTTGTTTCTAGATCTTCAACTGCTTTTAAAAGATGCTTTGATTCCTTAATGACACGCCAGTCCGTCACCGGATTATCTAGCCAAATATCTAAGGTTTTATCCCAACTAGTATTTGGTATCTCAGTTAATAACAACCTATCAACATCTGCCAGCTCTTTTTGGCAATTTTGAATAGTGGCTTGTAAGTCTATTAATAATTGGTTGACCTTACTCATTTTTCGACGTTTGATCCAGCTGACCAGCATACCATCTCCAAAAAGATCAAAATAGCCCCAATTTCGGACAAGTTCCAATTCCAAATGAATCACCTGAATCTGATGTAAAAGTTCTTCTAAAGCAACCTTTGCTTCTTCTTTTTCTCTTTCATTAGTCATTAAGGAATCTCCTAGTACCTTATTCTCTAATATGCCCATCTCCATTAATATAAAATTTAGTGCTGGTCAAGGCTTCTAAGCCCATTGGCCCACGGGCATGCATTTTCTGAGTGGAAATCCCAATTTCAGCACCCAAGCCAAAAACAAAACCATCTGTAAAACGGGTGGAAGCATTGACATAAACAGCGGCAGCATCAATCGCATCTTGGAAGGTAGTTGCCGCCTTAATATCGTTTGTAATAATGGCTTCGGAATGGTGGCTGCTGTAATCATTGATCCAAGAAATAGCTTCCTCTAAAGAAGAAACCGTTTTAACAGACATGATATAATCTAAAAATTCTGTCTCAAAATCCTCTGTTTTTGCAAGAACTGCCTGATTAAATAACGGCAAAGCCTTATCATCTGCTCGCCACTCTACTGGCTGAACCTGATTGATAGCTTTTTCAAGCATAGGAATAAAGGTTTCAGCCACAGCTTCATGAATCACCAATCCCTCAGCTGCATTACAGACACTTGGGCGTTGGGTTTTAGCATTGATAACAATCTTGGTAGCCATATCTAAGTCAGCTTGAGCATCGACATAAATATGCACATTGCCCACGCCTGTTTCAATGACAGGAACTTTTGCTTTTTCCTTAACCGTTTGAATTAACTTGGCACCTCCTCTAGGGATTAAGACATCCACATAATCCGTTGCTTGCATTAATTCTTCAGCGACAGCATGTGATGGATCCTCAACTAATTGCACAACGTCAGGATTGATATTTGCTGCCTCTAAACTGCTCCGCATCAGATTAACCAATGCCATATTAGAATGAAGGGCGTCTTTTCCTCCCCTGAGAATGATAGCATTGTTGGTTTTGAAAGCCAGACTAAATGCGTCCACTGAAACATTGGGACGACTCTCAAAAATCATAGCAATTACTCCTAAAGGAACTCGCTTTTGGAGGATTTTAAGGCCATCTAGGTTAGTGTAACCTTTCACCACTTCTCCGATAGGATCAGCTAAATCAGCAACCTGTTGAACTCCCTGGGACATCGCTTCAATCCGTTCTGCTGTTAAACGCAAACGATCGATCATGATGTCAGAAATGCCATGCTCCTTGGCCTTAGCCAAATCTTTCTGATTTTCAGCCAAAAGGAGGGCTGTTTGCTCAACCAAGGCTTTGGCTAAAGTTCTTAGAAAGCGATTTTTGGCTTGGGTGGCTAAAGGAGCTAGATCCATACTAGCAGCCTTGGCTTTTTGTCCTAACCTTCTCATATCAGTCATATGTTACCTCTTCTACCTGCTTGAACCAAGTGCCTAAAGGTTGCCCTTCTAGCACTCGTAAAATATCTCGGGGATTGGCCCCGTTCATCAAGACCATCTGCCCTTTGTTTTCAAACACCATTTGGGCAGACTGCACCTTACTTAGCATCCCACCTGTACCAAATCTACTACCAGCACCACCCGCTGACGCAATGATTTCTTGACTAATGTCAGCAACATGGCTTCGTAACTGTGCATCCTCATAAATGTTAGGATTTTTATCAAAAAGGCCATCAATGTCAGACAACATGATTAGCAAATCAGCCTTAGTAATCCCCGCTACGATAGCAGAGAGGCGGTCATTATCCCCAAATTTAGTAGCATGATCCATTTCATCAACACTGACTGCATCGTTTTCATTCACAATCGGGACAATGCCCAAACTGATAAGACTCTCAAAGGCATTGGTAACATTAGCTAGACTTTCTGGGAAAACAACGACATCCCTAGTCAGTAAAATTTGCGACACATTGGTTTGGTAATGGGCAAAAATTTGAGAATAAAGGCTCATCATGGCCACCTGACCCACACTAGAGACGGCCTGTTGCTTCGCAAGATTGATCGGACGTTTTTTCATTTTCAAAATGTCTAGTCCAAATCCCATCGCTCCCGACGACACCAGAATCACTTCCTTGCCCTTATTCATCAAGCTTGAAATCACAAAAGCCAGTTGGTCGATTTTTTCCAGATTAATTTTGCCTGTTGGCAAAACAAGAGAGCTGGTTCCAATTTTAATTACAATACGTCTTACATTTTCAAATTGTCGTTTCATCATACCCAAATTATAGCATAAAAACAGCCCTAGAGGACTGTTTTTCCGATAATGACTGCTTTTAGCCTTCATCGTTCTTAGAGCTTATCTAAGGTTTTCCAGAAGGTTTTTTGAATCCAGAATTGAGCCAGCCCCAATCCAACCAAGAGAATCAAAGCCAAGAGAATGTTAATCAATAGTAATTGCTGTGTCATAGTAGCAAGAATAACCGCAAAAACAGCCACCGCACCACCCAGTATTAAATGACCAAACATGATTCCCATCATCAACCATTGCCCATTGCCTCTGGTGAAAAGCTGTGTCATGTCTTGCCATTTCAAATCCAGGAGCTGATAATCACGACGATACATCCATTCGCCCTGAATAATCATAGACAGAGCAAATCCTAGACAAAAACTGAGGACTAAAAGAGGATGGAGATGTAAGACAAACATCCCTAAGATGGCATAGATGATTAAAGGGATAATAAGTTGCAGTCCTACCAGCAGGCGGAATTTATCAAGCAAGAACGTTTTGAGCTTGATTGGCAAGCTTTTCATAAAAGTAAAGTTCTCTTTTTCAAGTGAAATCCCAACACCAACAAAAGTAGTTGGCGGGGTACACATACTACCTAGGGTAACACCTACCAGTAGGGCTACTCCAAAGAAATTTGGAGACAAATGCCCAAAGAAGTCTGTCCCTCGAGACATGACTGGGGCGATAAAAATCATGACATACATCAAGGGCATGAGGTAAGTTTGCGTTAATAAAGTCGCATTTTGCAAGGTCAGTAAATGGTGTTTTCGTAATAACTGTGCTAAATCTTGCTCCTTGTAAACACGACTCACTGGCTTTTTAGTTTGTTTGGCCTTATTTTCATTACTAAGGTAAAAGGCGTCGCGATAATAAGCTGGCATCACTTTTGTAACGATACCATATAACATCACTAAGATAAGTACCAGAGGTAACCAAAAGTTAAGCAGAGCTTCAGTAGAAAACGGCGTCTGGACAACATCATAGAACCCTTTGAAATAAGGAATAGTTGGGTAATCAGCAAATATTCCTTCTGACATCGTACGCTTATTGTTACTGATATTAATCGCAACAATCAAGACAAAGGCGCCAAAGGTTGAGACAAACATCATTAAGGTAGAAATCAACTTACGCCTACGACTTCGGACAATCAGTTTTCCAATCCAAGCATTGAGATAAATAGCAAGTACCATGGAACTGACTAACAAGACCAGAAAAATCAAGGCAGCTACTAAGAGAGCTAAAGGATTTCCTAATAATTGCCAGTAAGCAATCAAAAAGAGAGAGACCAAGGGCATTAAAAAGATAGCACCCATTCCCAATGACGAAACAACCTTGGCAATATAGAGTTCTTCTGCCTTGACTGGCAGATGAACATACAATTTCAGATCATTGCTTTCATAAAAAATCGTGTAAAGAGAGGTAAAGGCCATTAAGGTTGACATGACAAAGAATATAGCAATGTCAAAGGAAAAAAGTCCTGGATAATAACTAAAATCAACACCAAGAAACATAAAAATGTAAATGACCAAAAACACGGCAAGCATTAAGGCTTGTTGTCTCATCATGCTTTTATAAGCCTTGAAATTTTCTTTCGGGTGCTTTTCCTGACGTTTTTTGAGGTTAGCTAAACTTTGTGGATTGGAATAGAGGATATTTATCTTTATAAGTTCCCAAATAGTGGACCAATTCATACCATCACCCCTCTTCTTGTGCCTTCCGACCTGCAAGCTCTAGGTAAATGCTCTCCAAGTCTTTTTCAGGATGATGTTCTTTTAAGTCATCAATGGTACCCACAAAAATTAACTTCCCTTTTTTCAAAATTCCAATGCGATCACACAGTTGCTCAGCGACTGATAGCACGTGAGTTGAAAAGAGGACTGTATGACCCGATGCCGCATGGGATTTCATCATTTCCTTAAGATCAAAAGAAGCCTGAGGATCCAAACCTGTTAATGGTTCATCCAGAATCCAGATACTAGGGTCTGACACCAAAGCACCAATCACAATCACTTTTTGACGCATCCCATGTGAAAAACTATCAATGGTTTGGTTAATTTCATCTTTTAACTCAAAGAGGGTTGTTAGGTGGTCCAATCGGGTTTCCCTGTCCTCATCTGACACACCATAAATTTTAGCCAGAAATTGCCAATATTCGTTTGCAGTCAAATTCAAGAAAATATCAGGAGAATCCGGCACATAACCAATTTGTTTTTTAATAGCTTCTCGATTTTCTTCAAGGGGTTTTCCATCTACAAATACCTCTCCATAACTCGCCTCAATAATAGAAGTTAAGATGCTAATGGTCGTGGTTTTGCCTGCTCCATTATGGCCAATAAGACCAAAAATCTCACCATTTTTTATAATCAGATTTAAATCACTAAGGGCTTCTTTATCGCCATATAGTTTTGAAACATGGTTAAATTCTATCATGGTATCCTTTTCCTTTTCTACGCTTTAGCTATCCTAAACTGATGATACTTCGTCTAAAATATATTTCTCCAATGACTTTTTAAAGTAGCAGAGTGATTTTGGAAGCAACATATCATTGACAAGTAAATAGTTGTCCAAATCTTGATTTAATTGGTTTGCAATCACTAGAGGATTGCTATTTTTAATTAATTTGTTGGAAGCCGATAAAAATAGACGTGACAAGTCAGCATTTTCACGGTTTTCCGGATAATCATAAGCCTGCTTAATCACATCGTATAAGCACTTTCGTTTCCTTTCCATTCTACCTCCTTTTTGTACTATTAATCTAATACAATTAAGTAATATCTAAATCATAATCTTTCTGGACAATTTTGTCAATGACTTATTCTTAAAAAATCTTGATTTAAACGGAAAGAAACAGCCTACAATTGCTTTTTAAAAAAACAGGGTAAATCTGTGATTTACCTTGTTTGAGGATTCTTGAATTAGAGTGATTTGTATAAATCAGTTGCATTTGCCACAGTGAAACCATATTCTTCAAAGATACGATTTCCTGGAGCTGAAGCACCCCAAGTGTCAATGGTCAACGTTTTTCCTGCTAGGCCAACATATTTTGCCCAGCCAAAGCTTGAACCTGCTTCGATAGCGAGACGTTTAGTCACAGCTGCTGGTAGGATATTTTCTTTATACTCTGCTGACTGTTCGTCAAAGATGTTTTGTGATGGCATAGATACCACACGCACATGAATGCCTTCTGCTTCAAGAGCTGCTTGGGTATCCATGGCCAGTTTCACTTCTGAACCTGTTGCAATCAAGATACCATCAAGGTCACCCTTAGCTTCTGACAAGATATAAGCCCCTTTGTTGAGACCATCTTCTGCCAATTCTTTTGTGCCTTCAAGCACTGGAAGGTTTTGACGGGTCAACACAAGCATAGTAGGACGATCTGTTTCAGCAATGGCACGTTTCCAAGCAGCATTTGTTTCATTACCATCAGCTGGACGAATGACGTTCAAATTAGGCATTGAACGAACACTTGCCAATTGTTCAATTGGTTCATGAGTTGGACCGTCTTCACCAACTGCAATAGAATCATGAGTCATGACATAAACAGTTGGTAAGCTTTGAAGTGCTGCCATACGAACAGCTGGAAGAAGGTAGTTTGAGAAGACGAAGAAGGTTCCTCCGTAAACACGTGTTCCTCCGTGAAGGGCAATACCATTCATGGCTGCAGCCATGGCAAATTCACGGACACCAAACCAGATGTTACGGCCTTCATAGTGATCTGGCTGGAAGTCTGTCTCAGCTTTTACCATAGTATTGTTGGAAGCTGAAAGGTCTGCCGAGCCTCCCCAGAAGGAAGCTACTTGTTCTGAAATTTGTTGAATAGCTTGCTGGCTTGACACACGACTAGCCATTGAACTGCCAAGTTCATGAGCCTCAAGCTCCACTTGAGCTGCTTCGTTAGCAAAAGCTTTTTTGTATTCTGCTGCTAATTCAGGATACTCTGCTTCATAAGCTGCAAATAAGTCATTCCAAGCTTGCTCTGCTTTTTCACCACGTGCTTGAAGGCCTTGGGCAAATCGCTCAGTCACTTCAGCAGGTACTTCAAAGTCTTGATAAGTCCATTGGTAAGTTTTCTTGGCAAAAGCAATGCCTTCTGCTCCAAGAGGAGCACCGTGAACTGCTGAAGTTCCTTGTTTTTCTGCACCAAAACCAATGATAGTTTTCACTTCGATGATAGTTGGTTTATCAGTTTCAGCTTTGGCAGCTTCAATAGCGGCTGAGATTTCCTCTAAATCATTTCCGTCTTTCACAAGAATGTGTTGCCAACCGTAAGCCTCAAAACGTCCTTTCACATCTTCTGTGAAGGCCATTGAAGTAGGACCGTCAAGAGAAATATCATTTGAATCATAAAGCAAGACCAATTTGCCAAGTTTTAAATGCCCTGCCAAACTTGCTGCTTCTTGACTGACCCCTTCCATAAGGTCACCGTCACCATTCAAAGCAAAAGTGTAATGGTCAACAATATCAAAGTCTGGTTTGTTAAATTTAGCTGCTAGGTGAGCTTCTGCCATCGCCATACCAACGGCATTCGCAATCCCTTGACCAAGAGGTCCTGTGGTTGCTTCAACACCATCTGTGTGGTTCACCTCAGGGTGGCCCGGTGTTTTAGAGCCCCATTGACGGAAATTTTTCAAATCATCAACTGACAAGTCATATCCTGCCAAGTGTAGTAAGCTATAAAGCATGGCACTTCCGTGACCTGCTGATAGGATAAAACGGTCTCTATTTGACCAATTACGGCCTGTTTTCGGATTAATGTTCATGAAGTGATTCCATAAAACATAGGCCATAGGTGCGGCCCCCATTGGAAGGCCTGGGTGTCCAGAATTTGCCGCTTGAATAGCATCCATTGATAGGGTGCGGATAGTATTTACTGCCAACTGGTCAATTGCATCAAATGTCATAAGTAAAACCTCTCTGTTTATTACAACTAAAATTAAACGTTTTCTATTGTCTATTGTATCACAAAAATAGACGCTTTTTCAGAAAATCCCTTAAAGTTCCTAAATCTTTTCTTCTTTACGTCCATGAAAAACCGTCATTGAACAAGCTCTTGTTGATGACTTTTTCAACGATTAACGTAAGAGAGTCTGTTGACACCTTGGCCACAGACTCTTTAGCCTTATTTTTTGAAGGAAGCCCAATCTTCCATAAAGGTTTTCAAGCCATTTGTTGTCAATGGATGTTGCGTCATCTTAGCAAACAATGGATCTGGAATGGTCGCAATGTGTGCTCCCAATTTAGCGACAGCTTCCACATGGGCTGTTGTGCGAATACTTGCTGCGATGATTTCAGCTTGGAAATCATACAAATCAATGATGTCACGAAGATCACTGATTAATTGATAGGCATCAGTGCCAATATCTTCCAAACGACCAATAAATGGGCTAATGTAAGTTGCGCCTGCTTTCATTGCCATTAAACCTTGGCTTACTGTGAAAATCAAGGTCACATTAGTTTTAATCCCTTCTTTTGAAAGGATATTTGTTGCTTTAAGTCCTTCTGGGGTCATTGGAATTTTAACGACGACATTCTCATGCCATTTAGCAATGTTTCTAGCTTCTTCTATCATGGCATCTGCGGTTAAACCTGTTACTTCAGCGCTAATTGGTCCGTCAACAATCTCACAAATTTCTTTGATGACTGTTTCAAAATCTCGTCCTTCACGGGAAATAATACTTGGGTTTGTTGTTACACCGTCAACAACACCAAGTTCATTAATGGCTTTAATCGCTGCCACGTTAGCTGTATCTAGGAAAAATTTCATTTCTTACCTCCAAAAATTTTCGATTTTGTCAAGGTCTGTTTGGTAAGCGTTTTCAAGTTGTCTACCTTTAGACCATCTTACCTCATTATTATAAAAGTGTAACAGCTCTTAGAAAAGACCAAGTATCACACAGTTTTGTGTGCAAAACTAGACTTGGCTGTTGGACTGAGTAAGAGTTCCTCTTCTCCTGCATTTTTTTGCTGGAAAAGGTCTTTGAGAAAAGCTTCTAAAGCAGTGAGTTCATAGGGAGAGCTGTACTGTTTTAACCGATAATAAGGTAAATCTTGTTTAGGTAAACAAGCATTCTGATAGGTAATCAGACAATCATAACCTTTCTGATTATCATAGGGCATTAATTGAAAATCTCTATGATGCCCCAATTGCCGTCTGATGGCCAATTCCGCAATAGCTGCCTCCACCTTATTTTGCCCCAAGGCAAGGCCTACTAAAAGAGGCTCATGGTGACGCTCAATGGAAAAAATCAACAATGCCAAAATCTCATCACTCAACTGCTGACTGAAATCCGTTTCCTGACTGGTTACGACTGCCGTTTGCAGCACCAAGTGCCTTATGATAACCTTTAAAACCGCTCTTTTGTCTTCGCCTACTAATTGATAAAGGTATTGGCTATTGCTTGGTTGGCTAAGGATAGCTCCTTTAAAAAAGTAAGCTTTTGAAAAAAATATCCCCAAGCCATAAATGATTTCTTCCTTTGTCTGATGGGCAATCACATGGGCCTTCTTTAAAAGCCACAAAGCTTTTGAAATGTGATCAGCAATAGGACCACCAAAGCCCAGACTATACTCCATGCTGGCAATAGGAAGTAGAGGGTAAGCATGTAAAAAAACAAAGAGACTCTTGGCTTCAAAAGCATCAATCTCAAGGGCATAGCGTCTTAAGTAATGTAAAAGCATGCTTTCCAAACGCTTAAAGAAAATGTTAGACGACATAAAATCACTGTCCCTTAAGAAAATGGCTTTATTGTCTTTTTGAAAGGACATTCGCGCTTGCGAAATCGCCAACCAAATCAACAATTGTTCTAAGGCTTCTGCCGATAATGACTGACCAACCAGCCGCTCAATTAAGGTAGCCAAATGCGAGGCATCTAGCTGGTTAATCAAGACATCTATGCCTTGTCTGGTCAAGGTATGGCGGAACAATTCAAAATAGAAATAACGCCACTGAAGCTCACTTCCCAGTTGTCTGCCTTGCGAGAGCGCCAGATCAAACTCTGATAAAAGCTGGTTGAGATGAGCCAGTTGCCTGTTTAAAGTGGCTTCACTAACCATCATTTCAACAGATAAGTTGGTGATGTTAAAGTGTTCATGGCAGTACATGTAGGCCAATATCTGATAGGCAACTGATTCTTTGAGAAGCAGAGCTACCAAATCCTCCCAAAAGAACTGGCCAGTTTCTTTTAAGCTAAGGGTGTCTTTATCTAAGAGCAATTGACAGGCTAGACCTTGTTCTCGGCACAAATCATTTAGGTTGTCAATGTACTTTAATAGGGTCACTTTAGATAAGTTTGATAACCTCATCAGGTCTTTTATTCTTAGTGTTTCTTTAGCATGATAAAGGGTCACCAAGAGACCATATTGGGCCCTTCGTTCCTTATCCATTAAGTCTTCAATCTTCATGGCGGAGCCTCTTTTCAAATAGTTTGAGACAAGCTTCATGAAGGTGATAAGCCAAATCACTGTGACCTTGTAAAAAGAGAAAATCTTGAAATGCTAGGTCACCGTCTGTGGCTTTCAGAGCCAGAGCCTGACCTAATTGATTGGCGATGAGAAGAGCATTAGTTTTGGACAGGAGCTGAGCCCCTATTAAAACCCCATCCGTTTTTCTAGCTATTAATTTCAGCCAAAAGAGGGGTTGGGAATCCCCATCTTGGTACAAATAACTGCACGTATCCATATAAAGCTCTGCTTCTTCTTCTGTCAAGCCAACACTAGCGCGATAATAGCCAAAGTGAGAGCTGCCTAATACCTTGACCGTCTGTAATGGAGGAACAAGATAGCCAGCTAAATGCAGAGCCAAAGCCTGACCTGTCTTCATCGCTTGGTTAATCAAAGGTGTATAGTAATCCATTCCCAAAATACCAAAATGCGATGAAACCATGTCACCAATGGCATAGATATTAGCCTGACTGGTCTGTAAGTTTTCGTTGACCAAAACGGTCTTATCCAGAGCACAAGCCACTTGTCCCTGCAAAAGGTGTGTATTTGGCCTAAAGTTAATGGCTAAAATAGCCAAATCACCTTGGAAGGTATCTCCTTGCTCAGTATGAGCGAAAACTTTTCCCTCTACCTCATGGATAGCTTTAACACGTTTATTATTAATAAAGGTGACATGGTGGGTGGACATTTCTGCTATTACAGGGGCTATCAGTTCAGCATCGGTTTGGTAAAAATCTGGTCTATCGGCTGCTTCAATCAATGTTACCCGTTTGCCTTGCAAGGACAAGCTATAGGCAAGGTCTAAGCCAATCATACCGGCACCAATGACCAAAATATCTTGACTAGCTTCAATTAGTTTTAAACTAGTTTGGCTTTCTTCATAATATTTGGTTACCAAAACTTTGTTGGTCTGTGAGATCTCAATATAACGAGACTGGGGGCTAGCGCCCATAGCACAAACGAGCGTTTCATAACCTTCTTCAAAAACTCGTCCCTGACTGTCTTTGAGAAGCAAGGTGTTTGAGGCAGCCTGGATAGATAGCACTTCTGCTTGAATAAACCGGTGATTAGGTTGTGGGTGTGCTGTTAGACAAGGCCTTCCCCACATCGCATCAGACAGGTCTTGAATGTCTCCTCTGAATAATTGGTTGATACCATTTGGAATATAATTGGGGCAGCTTTCCTTATCAATGAGAGTGATTTGGGAATCTGGATTGAGGGCCTTGTATTTATCAACAAAGGCTAGACCAGCAAAGGAAGCCCCGATAACATGTATTGTCTTTGTAGTTAATGTCATAATAGTATTATTATAGCAGTTGTTTTTAAGAAATGAAAACGTTTCACTTGTTCTCTACTAAGAAATAAAAAGCAAAGGAGCTGGCTTAAGATAGCCAACCCCTTTAGTGATGATTAGGACATAACTTGGAAGAGCAAGACTGCTAAGGTAGCTCCAATAATTGGTCCTACAACTGGTATCCAAGCATAAGACCAATCAGAATCTCCCTTATTGTTGAGTGGTAGAATAGCATGAACCAGACGAGGGCCTAAATCACGCGCTGGGTTAATGGCGTAACCTGTGGTTCCCCCTAAAGATAACCCAATCCCAATAACCAAGGTACCTACACAGAGGGTTCCTAGCCCTGCTGGCATGTTGTATAAACCAAATGCCAAAATACCAAGCATCAGGACAAAGGTCCCAAAGATTTCACTCAATAGATTTGAGCTGGTATCTCGAATAGCAGGGCCTGTCGCAAATGTCCCTAAAATATCAGCCTGATTCTCAGCGGCCAGATAATGTGGCCTGAACTGAAGGAATACCAGAACTGAACCAAGCATAGCTCCCAATAGTTGGGCAAGGCTATAGGCAATAGCTGTTGACCAGGCAATGGTTCCATTCATGGCAAAAGCAAGGCTGACAGCTGGATTGAGATGGGCAGGAGCAATTTTCCCGCTGATAAAGGCTGCTACGGCAACCGCAATTCCCCATCCAGTAGCAATCACGATCCAACCAGACGCATGGTTTTTGGTTTTGGGTAAGACCACTCCTGCCACAACGCCATTTCCTAATAACACCAATAAGGCTGTTCCCAAAAATTCGCCAAAGATATCCATATTAGCCCTCCTGATGACCTTTTAAGGCACTCAAATCATTTTCTGCAATCACACGACGAAGTTCCTCTTCTTGTGCAGCTCTTTCCTGATCTGACCATTCAAAATGCTTAGCCATTTCATTAATCACCGGGTCAATCAAAACATCTAGGCTATCTCGCATAAACAAGAGGTGATTGGTTCTTCTCAAGAAATAATCGGTTGGCTTAAGAGCCATTTCATAATCCATCGCATAATGCAAGGATAAGGTTTCAGCTAAACTCAAGCCTTCGGCAGCCGTTAATTGACGAGTCAAGGCAAAGACTTTTGGCGCATTAGAACCATAAAGGTTGGCCAAATACCTAGCATCATCCATCGAAAGACCACTAAGAGTTCCTAATTGAGCATAGGCTTCTATTTCTGAATCCACGTTGGCTGGATTGATTTCACCACCTGAAACAGGATAAGTTTTTGAATTGATAAGCTTGAAGGATTTGCCAAACTCTTCTTTGAGGGTTTGAATAATCACTGTCAAGGCTCCTTCCGCCATCTTGCGATAGTCGGTAATTTTACCACCTGCCAAGGTGAAGAGGCCATTCTCGTCACGGTCAAAACTTGACCCTCGTGACACTGCGGACGGATCCAATTCTTTTTCAGAAGTGCTGGTTTCAACCTGCTTAATAGCTTTTTCAACAGCTTCTCGGCTATCTTCGTGCTTAATATAGGCTTTAACGGTATTAATCAAGTGATCAAAACTATCATCACTGAGTTTACCACTGTTTCCACCATTGTAGTCAGAAGCACTATTACCTGATAATAATGGACGAAGACCAGCCCAACTACTTTCAATATCATCAATAGTCAAGTTGGCATTTGGAAAACGATTATTGACAACACCTAACAAATAATCTACATCTTCTTGGGTAACTTGTGGGTGTTGCAAATCACCAGTATAATCCGTGTCCGTTGTTCCAAAATAAGTTTTTTCTTCACGTGGCAAGACAAAAACCATACGGCCATCATTTAAACCAGTGTCAACGTAGACAGGTTGAGATACTGGTAATTTTTGACGGTCCACCACCAGATGCACTCCTTTTGTCGGACGCATTTGATGAATTGGTTGCCCCTTGTGAGAGAATTGACGAATCTCATCACTCCATGGTCCTGTGGTATTGATGACTAATTTAGCCTTGATCATTATTTCTTGATCTGTTAGCAAATCACGCGCCTTAACGCCAATAATCTGACCTTTGTCATCTAACAAGAAATCTTCTGCTTTCACATGGCTGGCAATAAGAGCGCCATCACGATTAGCTCGTTTGATATTTTCAATAACAAGCCTTGCGTCATTATTACGGAAATCAAGGTAAACCCCGCCACCAAGCAAGCCTTCTTCTTTCAAATCTGGTTCTCGTTTTAAAACATCTTCTTTGGTCAGAACTTTGTTGGCCGCTGGCGTATTGGACACACCTGCTAAAAGGTCATACAAATCCATAGCGACCTTCAAACGGAACATGCTAAAGGTACTGCCTGGTTCGTCATAAACAGGTAATAACATAGGGTCTGGTTTTGGAATGTGAGGCGCAATTTGTTGGACCACAGCCCGTTCCGAAACAGTATCTGAAACCACTTCAACGTCAAATTGTTTCAAGTAACGAAGCCCACCATGAACTAATTTGGTGGAACGACTGGAGGTTCCTTCCGCAAAATCTTGCATCTCAATCAGACCTGTTTCAAGGCCACTAGCTGCTGCCTGAAGTGCCACACCAGCACCAGTAATACCTCCTCCGATAATCAACAAGTCCAAATCTCTTTCTTGCATTTTCTGGAGAGCTAAACGTCTTGTTTCTCTTGAAAATTCCATGTTATCCTCCTCTAGTTATTCTGCATCATCTTCTTGGGTGAAAACCTGAGTAGCTTTGACCGCGCGTTTCCAGCCTTTATACAATTTTTCTTTGCGAGATTCATTCATGCTAGCCTTGAAGAGTTGGCCTGTCGCATTTAACTCTTTCAAAGCATTCATGTCTTCCCAATAGCCCACAGCAAGCCCTGCCAAGAAAGCTGCTCCTAGGGCTGTTGTTTCTAAGTTTTTAGCACGGGCAATATCAATCCCCAAAATATCAGCCTGAAATTGCATGAGCATATTATTCATGGCTGCACCGCCATCCACGCGAAGCTGTTGAATATCAATACCTGAATCGACCTGCATGGTATCAATAACATCACGTACTTGATAGGCGATAGATTGCAAGGTTGCTTTAACAAAATCTTCTTTGCTGGTACCACGTGTCAACCCAAAGACTGAGCCACGCGCATTAGAGTCCCAGTAAGGAGCTCCTAAGCCCGTAAAGGCTGGCACAACGTAGACTTCATCATCACTGGTAGACGCTAGAGCAAGTTGTTCAGATTCTGGTGAGGTCTCAATCATTTTAAGGCCATCTCGCAACCATTGAATGGCAGAGCCTGCAATAAAGATAGACCCTTCTAAGGCATAATGTACCTTCCCACCAATACCGTAACCAATGGTGGTCAGAAGGTTATTACTAGATAACTGCATCTCATTACCAGTATTCATGATAATGAAAGATCCTGTACCATAAGTATTTTTCACCATACCAGGTTCAAAAGCTAGTTGGCCAAATAAAGCTGCTTGTTGGTCACCCGCCATACCAGAAATAGGCACTTCCCCACCATAAAAATGGAATGGAGCGGTCTTGCCATAAATTTCAGCATTGGATTTAACCTCTGGCAGCATGGCTTTTGGAATATTTAACAAGTCAAGAATCTCATCATCCCACTTGAGCTCTTTGATGTTATAAATCATGGTTCTAGCAGCATTGGAATAATCTGTCACATGAACAGCACCATCTGTTAGTTTCCAAACCAGCCAAGTATCAATGGTTCCAAAAAGTAACTCGCCTTTTTCAGCTCGTTCTTGAGCACCTGGCACATGGTCTAAAATCCAACGGATCTTAGTTGCAGAAAAGTAAGCATCAATAACAAGGCCTGTTTTTTCATGGATCATTTTTGTATAGCCATTTTGTTTGAGCTGCTCAGCAATTGGTGCCGTCTGACGGGATTGCCACACAATGGCATTGTAAATAGGAACGCCTGTCTTTTTGTCCCAAATAACGGTTGTTTCACGTTGATTGGTGATACCAATAGCGTCAATTTGTTCCGGTTTGATACTAGATTCAATAAAAGCACCCGCAATAACCGATTGCACAGAATTCCAAATGTGATTGGCATTGTGTTCCACCCAACCAGCTTGTGGAAAAATCTGAGGAAACTCTTTCTGGCTACTACTAATCTTTTCCCCCTTTTTGTTGAAAATGATTGCTCGTGAACTAGTGGTTCCCTGATCAATAGCCATGATGTACTTTTCTTGTGACATGCATTGCCCTCCTTTAAGTAAGCGTTTTCTTTTTCTTGTTTCTATTATAACGAAATTTGATATAAATGTATTATCAGAAATTTTTAAAGCCTAAAAAAAGCTGATAAGATAATCTATCTTATCAACCTCGATGAGCTGAGGAGGGCCTGCCTCCCCTGATGACAATCGAGTCTCCTCATTTCCAATAAGAAAACATTTCTTATCAAATAACGTCAAAAGACCCAACAATCGCTCTCCTAATCCAGAGTCATCATTGGGTCATAAAGAGAACTAAGCCTCCTAGACATTAGGTTGTCCACCTTTTATGCCTAAGAAACCTTAGACCATTGGACACGATAATTTATTTTTCGGGTAAACCGTCATTACTCATTGACGGGCTCAGAAGATTTTTCCACAATATCTCCTGTGTTCGCATCGATGGTATAGCTATATTCCTTATCTTTATGATGGAACTCAATGTCATAAACCGCCTTGCCATCTTCATTTTCTTGGCTGACTGTCACCATTTGAGCATCTGCTTCTGCAACAGAAGCATCCTTAAAGGCAATTGATTTTGCCTTGTCTTCTGATAGTTTTACCTTTTTACTCGTTTGGCTTGTCTTTGGTTGGTTATCCATGTGATCATCTTTGTCATCCATGTCACAGGCTGCAAGACTAAGTAAAGAGAGGCTGGCTATGGCTAGTAGAGAGAACTTTTTAATTGTCATAAGTACTACCTTCTTTCTTTTATTTCTTCTATTATAACGTAAACACATGATTTTTCCTAACATTTTGACTACACACTAAAAAAACGTGTGGTCACTTTCTTATCATTCTATCCTGTCAAAGCCCACAAACATGACCCCTATCCGCAAAGAAAAGCAACCCCAGGGCTGCTTTTTCTTTCTATGATTTTGGATCATCTAGTGAACGGCCGTGCAAGCCTTTTTCACGTTGCACCTGTCTTAATTTTTCAGGGGTCACGTCATTTCCTTCTTCATCCACCAGTTTGATGCCTTCGATATGGTGTCTGACAGAGCGACGATAGCCTTCAATATATTCTTCACGGAGTTTTGCCTGTTCTACTTTTTCAGGTCCAGTCAAACCTACTGTTTTTTTCTTTTTAGCTAACTCATTGATACGAGCAATTTTTTTAGGATCCATGTTAAGCCACTGAGAGCTAGAAAAAGGAACAAGGCTTAAAAAACTTATTTGACACTCGCTGTTAAAAGCAATGTTTAAAGGCCTTGTTTTTTCCACTCGGGTACTGACCTCACTTTTCTAATCAGGTCCCCCAACAGCTCTTTCCTTTCTATTTACTTGGTGTGTAGTTGGTTAAAAGCAGCAATAGTCTTGGCTTTGCTTACTAAGCCTGATAAAATAGCTAAGCGATTGTTCTTAAGGGCTTGATCTTTTGCCATCACCATTGTGTTATCAAAGAAGTCATTAATCACTGGGCTAAGGGCGAAGACTTGTTCTAACTGCTGATCAGCACTGCCTGCTAGAGTCAAGCCTTGAACGGCTGCAAATAAAGCTTTTTCTTGCTCATTTTCAAAGAGGCTAGAGTCCACCTGAACAGAAACAGCTGCTTTTTCTGCCAAATTAAAGGCACGTGACAAGGACTCAACTGCCGGTTTGTAACTTTCTGTATGGCTAGCTTTGACAAAAGCTTCAGCTGCGGCCAACATTTCTGGAACCACAAAGGTTGAACTTGCTAGAACAGCCTCACGAATATCTTTTGAGACAGCTTTACCCATCATTTTATCCACGCGAGCACGGATAAAGTTCATCACATCCGTCTTGTTGGCATAAGTCAAACTATCAAAAGAGAGGGCATACAAGCTATCCACAAGCTTATCCATTGGAATTCTCCAACCAAACTGGTCAAGAATACGGACGATCCCCTGTGTTGCCCGACGAAGCGCATAAGGGTCGTTTGAACCAGATGGAATCAAGCCAACAGAAAAGAATGACAAGAGAGTATCCAATTTATCTGCCAAGGCTAGGACAGCCCCAACTTTGGTTTCAGGTAGCACACCTTCTGCAGCATCAGGTAAGTAGTGTTCCCGGATAGCCCTGGCCACAGCAGCATCTTCACCAGCTAGAAGGGCATATTTTTCCCCCATAATCCCTTGCAACTCGTCAAATTCACCAACCATACCTGTTAAAAGGTCAAATTTGTAAATTTGGGCAGCACGGTCAACAGCTGTCACTTCCTCAGCAGATAGGTTGGCTTCCTTAGCAAGCGATGCGGCAATGACCCGCGTACGATCCATGTGTTCAGCAAGAGAGCCAATTTTTTCATGGAAGGTCACATTGGCCAACTTGGCAACTAAATCAGCAATTTGCAATTTCTGATCCTCACGCCAGAAGAATTCACCATCTTCCAGACGAGCTACCAAAACTTTTTCGTTCCCTTTAATTACATTTTCAATGGCTTGGTCATTCCCATTACGAACTGATACAAAATTCGGCATCAAATGACCAGCCTGATCACGTACCACAAAATAACGTTGGTGGTTTTTCATTGATGTTACCAGCACTTCTTCTGGGACATCAAGGTATTTAGCCTCAAAACTTCCCATAAAGGCTGTTGGAAACTCGACCAAGTTCAAAACTTCATTAAGCAAGTCTTCGTCAATATCAACTTGCACACCCTGTTCCACTTCAAGGGCCTTAATTTGTTCAACAATCCTATCTTGACGTTCTTTAGCGTCAACAATGACGCATTGGCTGCGCAAATCAGCCTCATAAGAATCAGCACTTGTGATAATGGTTTCAGTACCTAAGAAACGGTGACCACGGCTGACGCGTCCAGAATGAATATCCAAGAAGTCAAGTTCCAAGGCCTTATCATCTAAAAGAACTGTCAAGGTATGGACAGGGCGAATGTATTCAAAACTATTATTAGCCCAGTGCATGCTGACTGGGAAAGTCATTGCTGACAACACTTCTGTAATCCCAAGAAGGACTTCTTCTGCAGGTTTTCCAGTTTCATGTTTGGTAACGTAAACGTATTCTTCACCTTTAACATCACGAAATTCAATCGCATCTGTGGTCAAGCCTTTACCACGAACAAATCCTTGAGCAGCTTTTGAGAAATTCCCATCAACGTCAAGGGCAATTTTCTTAGCAGGTCCTTTAAAGTCCTCAATCAAGTCAGTTTGCTGATCAGCTAAGCCAGACACACGCACTGCCAAACGGCGTGGAGTCGAGAAGGTTTGAATGCTATCAAAAGAGAGACGGTTAGCTGTTAAGAAGGCCTCTGTACGCTCTCCTAATTGTTTTTCACTTGGTGTGACCACATAAGCCGGAAGTTCTTCCAAACCAAGTTCTACTAATAAATTTTTTGTCATGTTATTCTCCAAAAAGTTTTCCTTTTACCAGTGCCCTTAACGGGTCGGTACGCAAAGCAATCGACTAGGGTAGTTCATTGCTAACATTGGGGCTTAAAGCCTCCACTTTTCCTATATCTCGCAGGTAATGCTTTGGCTACAGCAACCTCGGGTCGCTTAGTTCTTGCTCGGTGTTATCTTTTTAAGGCAGATCTGAAATTGTTTCCTGACCCTACTTATCATCCCCAGCAAGGAGTTCTGCTCGTGTTGCCTCATCTAAAAGTGGAAAACCAAGTTTTTTGCGTTCTGCAACAAAGGTTTTGGCAACGACACGCGCCAAATGACGAATACGTGCAATGTAGCCCGCCCGTTCCGTTACCGAAACGGCGCCACGAGCATCCAGCAGATTAAAGGTATGAGAACATTTGAGCACGTAGTCATAAGCTGGGTGGACCAAACCTTCTTCTAAAGCACGCGCGGCTTCTTTTTCAAATTTTTCAAAGTTTTCAAGCAGCATGTCTTGGTCTGAAATGTCAAAGGAGTATTTGGAATGTTCATACTCAGGTTGCAGGAATATTTCTCCATATTTTACCCCAGGCGCCCACTCAATATCATAGACCGAATCCACTTCCTGAATATAAGAAGCTAAACGCTCAAGACCATAGGTCACCTCAGCTGTCACTGGAGATGTCGCAAGGCCACCAACTTGCTGGAAGTAAGTAAACTGTGTGATCTCCATTCCATCAAGCCAAACTTCCCAACCAAGCCCTGCAGAACCTGTCGATGGGTTTTCCCAGTTATCTTCAACAAAACGAATATCATGTTCCAAAGGATTGATACCCAATTTTTCCAAAGAGGCAAGGTAAAGTTCTTGAATATTAGATGGTGATGGTTTCATGACCACTTGGAATTGGTGGTGCTGGTAAAGACGGTTTGGATTCTCCCCGTAACGACCATCCGCAGGACGGCGTGATGGCTCCACATAGGCTGCATTCCAAGGCTCAGGACCAATGGCACGCAAGAACGTGTAAGGACTCATGGTCCCAGCCCCTTTTTCATTATCATAGGCCTGCATCAGCATACAACCCTGATCATTCCAGTATTGTTGTAGGGTGAGAATAATCTCTTGGAAAGTTAATTTTTTTGACATAGATTTCTCCAATCATTTTTATTTCTTGCGACATGAGTCATTTGTTGCCGATATTACGGCAAATGACGAGTTAGTACAGTGTCTAGCTCAATCGCAACCCAGCGATGAGCGTGTGGCAGCACGACTAGAAGGAGAAGCTACCACTGACACGGTGAAATGTAAGTTTCTTTGTTGACATAATATCCTCCAATAGGTGATGTTTCTTGCGATGTGAGTGTTAGCGGCCGATACCGCAACTAACAGCGAACTAGTGCATGGACTAGGCAAGTCGCCTGTTAGCGATTGCCGTTTGTCAGCCCAACTAGCAAAGAGGTGATAATATTGCCTAGACGAAAGGTAAGGTTTTTTGACATGATAGCTACTCCAATTGTAATATGTTTTACGATACGACTAATCAGCAGTCAAGATTGCTACTGAAAATAATTGTGGGAAATGCCAAGGTCATCTCTTATCAATTTCCTCTATGAATGACTTCTTTTAGAAGCTACCATGACACTCAAAAGAATGACAGTAAAATTTCATCTAATGCCTTCTCTCTTTTGCTCTTACCTTTTTCAATACCTGACTGCTAACTCAGTTCATTCTGTAACAACAGCAAAAGTTGTGAGACATAAAGACAAAAAACCACGCTTTTCACCTCCCATGTCAATAGACATAGGGGCGTCAAAACGCGGTTCCACCCTAATTTATTACTTCATTGTCATTTTATTGTCATTAAAACAAGGACTAACTTGTCTGTCTAAATCTTACTTTAAGGGAAAGCGCCAATAGACAATCTCACCGTCCGGCTCTCACCATCCCGAACTCGCTTGAGATAAGAAACCTGCCATTTTCTTTCCTAACGACTAGTCTAACACAAAATAGCTGACTTGTCTAATATGAGCTTAGGAATATAGTAATGAGATGGTTAGGCTTTAGGACGAGTACCGTTTGGAATAATCACTTCTGCCAACAATCTATTTTCCTCACGAATACGGAGGTAAATCACAATGATATAGCATGGGAAAAGCAGCATAGCTGTGATTTGCGCATGGCAGAGCAAAGCAATCCCCACAAGTTCTGGGCCAATATTCAAGAAATAGTTAGGATGTTTAACCGTCTTGAATAGCCAGTGGTCAACGTATTTGTGGTCTTTGGCCAACATTAATTTGACAGTCCAAATATCTCCTAAAATACGTGTTACCTCATACAAAACAGCTATTGAGAAAAGCATGAGCAAGAGGCCCAACAAACTAATCCCATCAAACTTAATTTGTTTGAGAAGAGCTTCTGTCACAGCAAAAACATAAATCATGATGTGAAGCAGGGTCAAGAATTTTGTATTTTGAACACCGAATTCTTGTCCTCCTTTGGCTAAGATAGCTTTTTCATTTTTAATAGATTTTTTTAAGAATACTAGGCGGATAGTAAACATAGCTAGCATCACTAAAAAGATGATCACAATAGGGCTCCTTATTTTTCAATTTATTGTTTTTCACAAAACGCTAATAATGATTATAACCAAATTATAAAGCCTTGTCAAACCGTTTTTAAAAAAGAGGCTGGGACAAACAGCCTCTTTGTTTCTGCTTAAAAATTGGTTGTATCAGGATTTGGAATCTCCGACATGCCTGCTAAATGACGAATAGTTTCCTTGTCTTCTGCGGTTAAATGAAGGTCGAAAATAGCCATATTTTCCTTGATACGTTTGTCATGCACCGATTTTGGCAATGGAATAAAACCTTCTGATAGCGACCAAGCTAAGGCAACCTGTGCCACTGTTTTACCATATTTATTAGCTAACTGCTGCATGGTCTCATTATCAAAAATTTCTCCTTGTCCTAGAGGACTCCAAGCTTCCAATAAAATCCCATTTGCCTTGCAGTAATCAACCACTTCTTGTTGATAACAGCCTGGTGTCAGACGAATTTGATTCACTGCAGGATCTATGATTGCAGTTTCCTTAAGAGCTTCCAAGTGATGAACCATAAAGTTGCTGACGCCAATGGTCTTGATAAGCCCTGCTTCAACAGCTTCTTCCATATATTGCCATGCTTGAGCATTTGCCTCTTTCCAAGCGTCACGTAAGGCTTTAGGATTTGGCCAATGAATCAAATAAAGGTCAACGTAGTCTAAACCAAGACGTCTTAATGAAGCAGCCAAGGCTTCTTTAGCGCCTTCATAGCTATGAGCATTATTCCAAAGCTTGGTCGTAACAAATAAGTCTTCTCTTGGAACCCCAGAATCCTTGATGGCACGACCTACACTTTCTTCATTTTTATAAATAGCTGCGGTATCAATATGCCGATAGCCAGCCTTGATGGCTGCTAGAATTGACTGGTAAGCTTCTTCACCATCGGCTGCTTGGTAAGTTCCAAATCCTAGAACAGGAATCTCATAACCGCTTGTCATTTTTATTGTTTTTCCCATCACAAAAACCTCCTTTGATCAATCGCTGTAAGCGATTACTAAATCCATTCTACCATAAAGGAAGAGAAAACAAAAAGAATTGACATACCAGATAGCAGTATCCAATTCTCTTGTATAGATTAAGCTTCAAAAGCTTTTTGGCCATCTAAGTAGGTGGCGACAAGTTCCAAATCTTTATCAAGCACAATAAAGTCAGCCGCATGACCAGCTTTGATTTGACCACAGACCTCATCAATACCGACAGAAACAGCAGGAACGTAGGTCGCCATGTGAATGGCTTCTGCCGGAGTTGCAATTCCCCAGGCCACTACATTTTTAAGGCCATCTTTTAATTTTAAAATAGACCCTGCCAAGCTTCCACTCTCTTTGAGACGAGCAGTGCCATTTGCCACAACCACAGGGAATTCTCCCAACAAATAATCACCATCTGGAGAACCACCTGCTCGCATACAATCCGTAATCATGGCCACATGGTCACGCCCTTTTTGCTGCATCAAAATCTCGCAAGCAACTGGTGACACATGATGCCCATCGCAAATCAACTCTGCATAAGTATTTGGCAAATTATAGACAGCACCTACCATTCCTGGTTCACGGTGAGTTAGACCGCGCATCCCATTATAGGCGTGAACCCATACACTAGCACCAGCTTGAACAGCTTCTCTAGCTTCTTGGTAGGTTCCATTAGAATGTCCTAAGGCCACTGTTACGCCTTGTTTCGTCACTGCGGACACAAATTCTTTGACACCTTCACGCTCAGGAGCAAGGGCAATTTTCTTGATGAGCCCTTTAGCAGCTTTTTGCCAAGCGTCAAATTCATCCAAGCGTGGGTTTTTCATATAACTTGGGTTTTGAGCACCTTTGTATTCTTCTGTAAAATAAGGACCTTCAAAGTAAATCCCTTGAATCTTAGCACCCTTAACCTGGTCAGCAACTGACGCAATGGTTGCAGAAACATTTTCCAACT
The DNA here is from genome assembly GCF_900636575.1 of Streptococcus canis. NCBI lineage: Bacteria > Bacillati > Bacillota > Bacilli > Lactobacillales > Streptococcaceae > Streptococcus > Streptococcus canis. The sequence continues at coordinate 1,042,494 of NZ_LR134293.1, read as the reverse complement.
GCTCAAAAGTAGAGGTCAAGGTTGTCGGTAGAAAAGAGGTCACTCCTGTTGAAAGCAATCCTTCACTCATTTTATGGATACCCTGGGCAGAATTATCCATGACATCCGCACCTGCATAGCCATGGATATGTGTATCCACAAGACCCGGTGCAATTTGATAACCAGTGTAATCAATGATTTTGGCATCTGCTGGAGCAATTTCTGTCCACTCCCCAAAAACACCAGCATGAAGACTTAGATAGCCAGCTGGCTTCACTTCTGTTGGGTAATAAAAACAATCTGCTTTAAGATAGCTTGTCATCTTTTTTCCTCCCTTTTTCTTTATTATACGCCTTGTTCGTCACTTTGTAAATGGTATATACCACTTTGGGGTTCAAAAAAGAAAACCTGAATGATGATTCACGTTTTCTCTTTTTTTAAAGCTGGTGTGAAAGTACTTTCTCTGCCAAATTTAGGGCATGGTCAGTGATACGGGTATAGTGAGAAATAATATCAATAAAATTAACACCTGCTTGAGCGGTACATTCACCTCGATTGAGCCGTTTAATATGTGTTTTACGCAAACGACGCTCTTTTTCTTCAATTTCCTTATGGCGTAATACAATGCTTTGCGCTAAGTCCATATCACTGTCCACGATTGCACGGATAGCATCTAAGGTTAAACGATGTGTTAACTGATACATGTCTGTTAATTCATCACGGGCGGCAGCTGAAAACCCAATCTGTTTAGCTGTAATGCCTTCGATTAAACTCGCTAATGACTCTGAGTGGTCTCCGATTCTTTCCAAGTCACGAGAGGAGTCAAGGATACCAGCCAATACTTCATTTTCACTAGGGCTAAGGGCTTCGTTAGAAATATCAACCAAGTAAGTGGTTAATTCCTCATCGATCGTATTAACAGCCTTTTCGTAGCGTCTGACCTTTTCACCATATTTGTCGTCAGCCGTCATAATATAACTGTACGATGCCTCAAAGGCTTGAATCGCATAAGAAGCAAGATGAACCAATTCCTTGTGCGCATTTCCTAGTGCAATTGATGGTGCTTGGGTAATGAGCAGACGATCAAGGTAAAGGGCTTCGTATTTAACCACTTCGTCCTCACCAGGAATCAATTTAGTCACTAACATTGCCAAAAGGCTAATAAAAGGAATTAATAAAATGGTATTGGTGATGTTGAAAGAACCATGTGAAAAGGCAATCGTCATTTCAGGTGTTAATTTTAATTCTGATTGCAACCATAACATCAAAGAGCTAAAGGGCAACAAGAAAATCATAAACATAATGGTTCCTATCAAATTAAACAAGACATGGGCTGCTGCTACCCGCTTGGCAGCAATATTAGAACCAATGGCAGCTAAAACGGCTGTGATACAAGTTCCAATATTTGATCCCAACAAGATAGGAATTGCCCCCTGTAAGGTCAAAAAACCACCTGAAAACAGCCCCTGTAAAATCCCGATAATAGCTGCCGATGACTGAATCAACATGGTTAAGGCTGTCCCAATAAAGACCCCTTGAAAAGGCTTGTCTCCTAATGTTGCCAAATAATTTTGAAAAGCGGATACCGATTTCAAAGGATCCATGGCATCTCCCATCAGGTTTAGCGAGAAGAAAATACCTCCGACACCAAAAATGATACGCCCCAAATTGTTGAGTTTTTTATTAGAAGTAAAGAAAAGACAGGCTGCCCCGACAAAAATCATCGGCAAGGCATAATCTCCTAATTTAAACCCAATTAAAAAAGAGGTGACCGTAGTCCCAATATTGGCTCCCATCACTATTCCAATGGCCTGACGCAAATTTAGCAAACCAGCAGAAACCAAACCAACTGTAATGACCGTTACCCCTGAACTGGATTGAATCAAGGCAGACATGGCTATTCCGACCAAAATTCCAAAAAAAGGATTACTAGTGTATTTATCAATATAATACCTTAGTTTGTCTCCTGCTGCCTGTTGCAGGCCATCCCCCATATACTTGATGCTGAAAAGAAAGAGTCCTAAGCCTCCAAAGAAGTGAAATGCAATGTCTTGCCAATTTACTGACACAATATTGTCCTCGCTCAATTTTTTAGTCTCTTCTATTTTAATTCATTCCTCTCTTTATCACAAGGTTTTTTTAATCATTCTCTCTTTAGACTTGCCCTGAATAACACTTCTGTCTTAATGCCATAGCTGGACAAGTTATGCATGACCAGATCAAAACGGCTCTTTCTTTGACTTCGTCTCTTAACTCTTGCTCGCCCTTAGCAAGCACTACACCAATCTAGCCTTTCTCTGTATTTATAGGACAGAACCAAATCGCCTCATCAGAGACCTGCCCAGCAAACCTTCCCATTTTTGCTTATTAAAGGTATAATATGGCTATGATGACTTGAACAATTCAAAGGAGAACACATGCAAAAAAAACAAAAAGAAGCCTTGTTGCTCATGTTAAGTCTATTAAGCATTACCATAGCAGGCGGTGTTTACCTTATTTTCGGAAGCACCCCCCAACAAGCTAATGCCCCTACCAAACAAGAAAAACGTCTCAACGTGCTCAAGCAGGCTGATTTAGCTGTCCAAGCAGCTGAAAAATTAGCCACTGTGGCAGCGACCAATCAGGCCCAGCATGCCATTGATCGCTTAAAAGATTCCAGCAAAAAACAAGCTCTGCAAGAACGCTTAGAATTTGTCAAAGCTAGGTTGGAGCAAGAAGAGGCCGCGGCTCGTGCGGTGAAATCAGCAGAAGATGCCCCAAGTCAAGCCCTCAAAGATCTGGCCCAAAAAGCGGTTAATGACTTGTCTAATATAGGAAAAAAAGCGGCGCTACAAGCTCGATTAGATGCTATTCTTCTCGCCAAACCAGCTATTGAAGAAACCCCTCGACAGGTTCCAGATGTTATTGATAACGACCCATGGATTCCTCTACCATCAAGTAATCAGAAAGACAGCAGTTATCCCGAACCGCCTCTTCTTCCTGAACCAACGCCAGAACCTCCCACACCAAGTCCTGAGCCAGAGCCTAACAAACCTGAGCCAAGTCCATCGACACCTTCTCCTATTCCACCAACACCACCCGTTGAGTCAGACGACATTCAACCTAAGCCTTAACCAAAAAGCTTGGTGACTTTTCTAAGTCACCAAGCTTTTTAGTTCTTTGCTATCAATAAGGTCTCTATCCCTTTGCCTGTTGTCTATTTTAGAGCATTAGATTTCATATCCCATTAGAATACCTTCATCCTCCGCATAAAAACTGCAGAGTCCTGAGGTTCTTCCTATTTGAATCACTGCATCTGGATATAAAGTTTTGATTTTCTCACTGATTTGCTCACAAATTTTAGGATTTTGAGCATGAGCAATATAGACTTTCCCTCCCTTATAACCAGCTTTTTGGATTTCTTCTACTAAGGCAGAGACAGCTTTTTTCTGACCACGCGCCTTTTGCAATAGTTCAAGGGTTCCTTCCTGACTAGCTTGACCAACCATTCTAATGTTAAGAAGGCCAACCACTTTTCCGACTAATTTATTCAGCCGGCCATTTTTTACCAAATTATCAACCTTAGCAAGTACAAAAATCAAACGTGTTTTTTCTTGGTAAGCTGTGATTTGGGCAACCACTTCCTCAAAGGATAAACCAAGATTAATCAAGCGTTCTAATTCAAGAACAATCAAATCCATCTCCCCACCTGCTGACAAAGAATCAATCACGTGGATATTGGCATTTGGAAATTCTTCCAAAAAGTCGTTTTTAGCCAAACGGGCGCTATTATGGCTGCCAGATAGAGTGCCGGTAATCGTCACAGCGATGACATTATCTGCTCCTTTGTAAGCTTGTAAGAAGGCATCTGGACTTGGACAACTTGATGTCGCTGCCTTAGAAGACTGGTACATGAGCGTCATCATCTTGTCAATATCCAAGCCATCATCATCTCTAAAAATCTCTGACCCAATCTGTAAGGTTAATGGTACACGCTCAAAACGCAAATCTTTGGATTGGCTTTCTAGACACCTCAGGTTACAGCCCGAATCCGTTACAATTTTCCAAGTCATTTGGTAATCCCTCTTTTCATTTAAGACTATTTTCTTTGATTATTATTAAGCTAATGATGTGACAACCAAGTCTCAAAGTACTAGTCTTCAGCGCAGCTATTTTCCCTCTAAAAGAAGAAGGCTAAAAGAGCAAAATAGGCGACTCAAACACTAATTTTAGTTGACAAACTAAGCCTTTTCCCATAAAATTATATCATTATTAAGTGGGCTTTCGCTACTAATAACCCATCAGATGTAACACTTGAAAGGTATTTGTGATGACTGACAAAGCAATCTCAAAACGATCACTTCAAAATTTAACTCAATTCAATCATGAAGCGCGGCAGGTGGCGCGTGAATCAATGGAAATCGCCTTAATGAAACTCTTAGAAAACAAGCCATTGAGGGATATTACTATTTCAGAATTGGTCACTAAGGCAGGGGTTTCTCGAAATGCTTTCTATCGCAACTACGGCTCAAAAGAGGCCATTTTAGAACAACTATTAACAACGGTTATCCGCCGTATCTTCCGTGGCCTAAAACAGTTTGATATAAAAACCCAAGCTTACCAAGCCTGGCTTTATCTCTTCACAGAAGCCAAAAAAGAAGCTCAACTTCTTAAAATGATTTTCAAACACCACTTGCACCACCTCTTGACACAGTTGGTCACCAAACGTCTCAAGGCCTATCAGAAATGGAAAGACAAAAAGCAATCCCATTATAAGCAACTCTTTTGGAGCAATGCCATTGTTTCGGTCTTATCTAATTGGATTTCAGACGACATGGTAATCCCAGCCGAGGAAATGGCTGCCATGGGGCTTCCCCTATTAACGTAAAAAGGTTCCTGATTGAGGAACCTTTTTAATCTGTCACTTATTTCTTTTGAGTTGGTAGGGCAAATTGACGGATAGCATAGGCCACACCCGCCATATCATTAGTTAAAGTGACTTTATCAGCTAGTTGCTTGATGGCTGCTGAAGCATTTCCCATGGCCACGCCCAAGCCGGCGTAATCCAGTAGCTCAACATCATTAGGAGCATCGCCAATAGCCATCACTTGGTCAACAGTTAACCCCAAATCTTCTACTAATTCTTTGAGAGCCGATGCCTTGCTGACCCCTTGAGGGAGAATTTCTAAAATATTATCTTGGCTACGAACAACATGGAAACTCTGACTAAGCTGATTTCTAACAGCGCGTTCAAAGGCATCTAGCGCAGCCTTTTCTCCTAAGTACATGGCCTGAAAAATCAGGCGAGGAGTGTCCGACAACTCTGCTAAGGAAACAGGCTTAACAATGGTAAACACCAAATCTCCATCAGCCTGCACAAGGTCTGGCACTTCTTCTTCAAGAACCAAATAATCATTTTCCTCAGTTAAAGTCAGGTAAACGTCTGGAAAACCTTGGCTTAGCTCTTCTAGCATTTCAATATCTGAAACCTTCAGAAGTTTTGCATGATGTAATTGCCAGTCAGGGCTGCTATAAGTACTGCAGCCATTATTGATAATTAGAAATTCCTCTTGCGTCAAGCCTAATTGGTCAAAATAGGGTCTTGTCCCTGACTGAGGACGGCCTGTGCATAACACAATTTTTAAGCCTGACCGAGCTGCTTCTTGGATAGCTGTGATATTCTCTTTTGGAATCTGTTTGTCCTGATTTAATAAGGTACCGTCCAAATCAATTGCAATTAGTTGAATCATCCTATCTTTCCTCTTTCCATTTGATTTTAGGGAGGTTCCATTTTCTACGATTTCCAATCATGCGTAAGGTCGTTAGTAAAACAACCAAGGCATAACATTCAATCATTGAATCTGCTAGTTTAAAATGTAAGACAATAGCTGCAAGGATAGACCACCCAACATAGATTTCACTACGCAAAACACTAGGTTTTCGCCCCGCCAGAATATCTCTGACCACACCACCGCCTGCACCAGTCAACACAGCTGCTACAATGACAGCACTTAAAGGCTGGTTAAGACGGACAGCATGCAAGGCTCCTTGGACACTAAAAGCCGCAAGACCAATAGCATCAGTCAAGACAGCTGCCCGCACCCAACCTCTAGCCACTAACTTTGGAAAGAGCATAATCAGAACCACAGCTAGGAAAGCACAGGTAAATTCTGGTTTTTGCCCCCATAAGGCCTCAATAGGCAGACCAATTAGGGTGTTTCGAATGGCTCCGCCTCCAAAGGCTGTCACGAAACCTAAAATAAAAATCCCTAAAATATCAAATTCCTCTTCCATGGCAACAATAGCACCAGAAAGGGCAAAGGCAATGGTCCCGATGATATTTAAAATTTCCCACATATCAATTGTCATAAGCTACTCTGTTGTTTTTTAGTCTTCTCTTAGTTTACCATGTTTTCCTTTTAAAAATAAGTAGAAAAGGGAAAATAAAAAGACAAAAACCCCCAATCTGTCGTCTTCAAAGATAACCGAGTGGGGCTGGTTAAATGGGGTTATTTTAAAACTTTAAAACGAGCCAGGGCCTGATACCAGTAGGCGCTTTTTTAGAGCAATGGTTTTGTGGCTCAAAATCAACATAGAAAAGACCATAGCGTTGGTCATAACCGCTACTTTCTTTTAGCGCCAAATCATACTTGTAAAGCTTCTCGATTATCTTCGATCTAACCTTGCTTCCTTCCATTACCCACTTGCCGTTTAACCTACAAAACCCTTAATTCATAAGCATACCGTTTGGCTTGCTGGGGTGCTAAAAATTGGGTGTTGATCTTATCTTCAAAATAATTGGATTCATTTGTCAATGTTGATAAGCCAAGCCAAGGTTCTAGCGCAATAAAAGGACCTTTGTTGTTTGTTGACCAGAGCACTAGAAAAGGAAAGTCAAGGAGATTAATGACTAAGCCTTTACTGTGTTTGGCCGAGCACAAGGAAATTGTCTTGGACGCTAATCGGTCCAATAAGAGGGTATCATCTTTAAAAAGGTCATAGGTTAAGTCAAGACGAGTGTCCCCTTTAAAAAATGGAGTCCGTTCTTCCAAATCAATCAGGCCTGTGTCAGCAAAAACCTTTGGGATACTTTCATCTTCTGCCTTCTCAAATGACAAGTAGTAATCTTCATAAGTCTCGTTAGCGAACAAGGGACAATTAAAGGCTGGGTGGGCTCCTATGGTAAAAGGCATCGTTGCCTGCTCTTCTAAGTTTGTGACCTCATAAGTCACTCGAATGGTTTTCCCTATCAAATGGTAAATAGCTCTGAGGGTAAAGCGATAAGGAAATTTCTGATACATATCTTCACTACTGGTCAAGGCAAAAATGATTTCTGAGTCTGTCTGACTTTCCAGCTGAAAGACTTCTTTACGTACCAACCCATGCCTAGGCATGAATCCTTGCTTAATCCCTGCTGCATTGTTGCCATAGACAGTTTGATTATCCCGTAAGCTGCCACAAATAGGAAAGAGCACTGGGGCTTGCCCAGACCAATAGGTAGAATCTCCCTGCCAGAGGTATTCGATGCCATCCTTATCTTTGATAGAACTCATCTCGCCCCCTAAGGCCTTAAATTGCAAGCTGAGCTCGTCATTTGTCAAACTATATACCATGCTGTCTCCATTTCTTAACCAAAGCTAATGGTTCACCTGCTTTTTTAAGCTGCTATACCCTTTCCAAAATATTTGGTCTTCGTTACTGTTTCTTCCTTAGATTTTATCAGTCCAAGGACTAGCTGTTTCTTCGAGTACCTTGTTCAACTCGTCAATATTTTGGAAACCTTCGGTACGTAACCAATTCCTAGCAGCTTCTTCGCCCTCTTTAATATAAACTGGCACAGCCCCTGACCAGGTGGCTCGTCCACAAAGCACCCCATTGAATTTAGCACCTGCTGCCGCCGCAAATCGCAAGGTCTCTTGGAAGAGTTGGGCAGATACGCCTGCACTCAAATAAATATAAGGCAGGTGGCTAGCCGCTTCCTGATCTCGAAAGGCTTGGGCAGCTTCAGCCTGACTATAAAGCACTTCTCCTTTAGCAAAACCGTCCACATAGGCCATGTTAACAGGGACTTCCACCTTCAATACGTCAATGCCAAACCGTTCCTCAGAGAATACCTTCATTGCCCCGTTGACCTTATGGGCTTTCACCTTGGCAAAAGCTGCGCTGCTATTGTCTGCAATGTTTTCGTCATAACTCAATATTTCCAGAAAGAAAGGAATATCTTCTGCCGTGCACTCAGAACCGATACGTTCAATGTAGGCCTGTTTTTGCAGGTTAATCTGTTCATTGCCATCCACATCATAGTAGAGTAAAAATTTGATGGCATCTGCCCCAGCTTCTTTCAATCGCTTAACGGACCATTCTCCCAGACAATCAGGTAAGCGACTGGTTGTTGTGGCATCGTAGCCTGTTTTTTCATAGGCCAAAAGCAAGCCTGCACTCTCATCACGGACCTTAGTTGCTGGTAGACCATATTCAGGGTCCAGCAAAATGGAGGAGGCATAGGGAGTCAACTCCTCTGACACCAAAACCTTGAGGGCTTCCATTTGCTCAACCCTTGGTTCTGTTTCCTGATGGGCTGCCATCATGCGTTTTAGGGCACCGCGTTGGTCAAAGGCTAAGGCCGAAATAATGCCACGATGGCTGACTTTTTCTAAATAAGCTTTTTTAGTTTCTGATACTGTCATGTGTTACCTCTCTTACCTGAAGTTCTTGATATAGTTTGTCAAAATGAGCCATGTTAACATGACCTGTTCTTGCTTCTTGCGCGTTTAACATGCCTAAAACATTGGCTTTTTTCAGGAGCGTCTCATCGTCATCTTCTTCTGCCAAAGCCCAAGCAATTCCTGCCACAGTAGCGTCACCAGATCCAACCGGATTGACTACCTCAATTTTAGGAATGGTAATACGGTAAAACTTGTTATAATGTTTGGCAAAGGCCCCTTGGGCACCAAGGGAAACAATAATCCATTCTATCCCTTCAAATAAAGGTTGGCTCAACAAGGAGACTAAACGTTCTTCATCTAATGTGACAGGTTGGCCTATCAAATCCTCCAATTCTTCCAAATTGGGTTTGATAACAGTTGGCTTGTCTTTGCCAGCCAGTACCGCTTTCAAAGGAGCACCGGAGCAATCTAAAACTACTTTGCTACCATAGGCTTTCGCCATAGTAATCAAGTCTTGATAATAGTGAGCGGCCAGTCCCTTAGGCAGACTGCCTGAAAAGGTTAAGACATCAAACTGCTTAGCAATAATGCTCATGTGGTTCAAAAAGCCCTCGGCCTCGTCCACATCAATGCAGGGCCCAGCTTCCAAAATTTCTGTCTGCATGCCTTCATGTAAAACAGCAATACAATTTCTCGTTTCCCCTTTGATTTTGAAGAATTGGTTAGAAATGCCCTGTTCTTGTAACTGATGAATGACAAAGTCACCCAGTTTCCCACCAATAAATCCTGTTGCCACAACTGACTGACCAGCTTCTGCTAACACTCTAGTCACATTCAGCCCCTTACCACCGGCTGTTTTTGTCGTTCTGTCAACACGATTAACCGTGTCCAAAGCCAGACGGTTTAGAGGATAGGAAATATCAATGGATGGGTTTAAGGTTACCGTTAAAATCATCGCTTCTCCCTAATCGTGATACTCGCCACGATCCCATTTTTCCAAAAATTCTGTAAAGAAATCGGGATCTTCTTGGTTGGCATTATGACTTTCCAAGTGAGCTATCTTAGCAATTAACTTCTTATTCTCTTCGGTTTCTTTGTATTCTGCCTTGATAAATGCCTCGATAATATCACACATGAGCAGTTCACCAGTGATTTTACCACCAAAGCCAATCACATTGGCATTCAATTCTTCCTTGGCATAAAGCGCTGTTGTCATATCTCTGACAAGAGCTGACCGAATACCTGGCACCTTGTTTACGGCATTATTAATACCAACACCCGTTCCACAAATACAAATGCCCAAATCTGCTTGACCACTAACCACAGCCTCTCCAACTTTTTTTCCAAAAATAGGATAATGGGTGCGGGTATGGTCATAGGTGCCACAATCAATAACGTCATAGCCTTTTGATTTCAAAAAATCAGAAACGGCCATCTTCTCGTTGGTTACAATATGGTCACATCCAATAGCAATTTTCATCTTTTTTCCTCCCTTAAGCCATTTTATTGAGCATGTCAACACGAATTTGATGACGACCGCCATCGTAGTGACCAGTCACAAAACCTTTGGCAATATTCTTAGCCAATTCTTGCCCCACAATTTCTGCTCCCATGGTAATCATGCGGGCATTGTTGTGACCACGAGTCATGTAAGCGGAGCGTTCATCTGACACTTCTGCAGCGACCATCCCTTTGATTTTGGTAGCGACCATAAATGGCCCTGCTCCATAAGCATCAATCATAATGCCTAAACGGTCATCTGCTTCATTGACCGCCTTAGCAACTGCTAACGTATTATCAATAAAATCATTGTTGACGTCAGTCACATCAATAATGTCATAGCCTTCTTCTTGAAGAAAGCCTTTAATCAACTCTTTCAACGCATTTCCGTGTGCATCTGCACCTAAAATAATAGCCATAACTTCTCCTTTGTGATGATGAACGGTTTATAGGCATTTTGTTAACCTCAAAAATTCTCCTTCTAAACGCGTTCCAAAATAAAATAAACACTTTCTGAATGATTTTGTTTGTTTTTTATTATTCTTTTCAAGAAAAGCGCTTGCGGGTTCCCACAGAGCGCCTTGCCTTGAATGAGGAATACTCTTTTCATGTCAGTGGGGAGGCAACAGATACCTTCTGGGGTTATCTGTTATTGCCCACTAGTTTTTTAAGTTAGTTACCTAATCTACTCTTATTTTACTGTTTTGGCATATTGAGCATTACGTGCCTTCATTTGTTGAGCATACCAAGCAAAGAGGCCTAGATAAATGACCACAAAAATAATTAGTGTAATAATTGAGGCAATCTGACCTGTTGTCGCTTGACCAATCACATAGCCAAAGATTTTCTCCATTGGTCCTTCAAGTGTTGAATGGGTAATCAAGGAACTAGCGCTCGCACCTGCTGGGAAAGCCCCGACTTTCTTAGCCAATTCTGTCGCAAATGGGGCAATCATAGTCCCTGACAAGAGGAATAGTGGCAATAAGAGAGAACCAAAAATAATCATACGAATCAAACGACCACGTGTGACCACAAGAAGAGCTGGTGTCATCCCCATGGCAATAATTCCAGCCAGTGGTAAAATCCCATTGCCGACTTTTGAAAGAAGAACGGCTTCAATCAACATGATTGGGGCAAGGATATTGGCACAGGCCCAGATTTCAGCTCGACCAGCAATGAAAGGCCAGTCCAAACCAATATTGAAACGACGTCCTTGCATTCTAGCATTGGCAAAATTGGTAATCCCTTGTGACAAGGGCTCAACAGCTGCGATAAACCAAGAACCGATCAAAGAGAAAAGTTCCAAACAGGCACCCGCTGTAAATCCTAGACCAAACCAATTTCTGATAGACTCAACACTGAAATGAGGATCTCCCATAATCCCAATCACAAAACCTAGAACCATCCCAATAAAAAATTTAGAGCCCCAAAAACCAATTTTTTTGTTCAATTTGGCAGCATCAAAATCATATTTATCTAGTCCAGGAAAGACCTTGTCAAAAATCTTGTCAAGCAACACAATAATAGGATTCATCATGTAGTTCATGTGGGTTGAAGTCATCGGTGACTGAGCCCCTGTCCCAAGCAGGTCATCAAAGGTCGGTTTCATCAAGTCAGAATTAATAATCTTAAGCACCCCGACAAGAACAACAGCTACAGTCGCAATGATAAGAGACACAAGAACTGGTAAATGATTGCGAGCGGCATACCACATAATCAGCAAGCCCGTAATGGATAAGTGCCAAATATCAAAAATATCGACATCAAGGGTATCTGTTTTCTTCATGACAATCATGACAATATTGACCACCAGCATCACCAGTAAGAAATAAAGGGTATAAGGGGAACCCCAGGTAATTGTTGCAAGCGGTGCCCAGCCCACATCAATAATATTTAAACTGATACCAGTGTTTTTTACAAAGGCCTGCAAAGACTCTGAAAAAGCCCCTGTCAAAATCCCAATAATGGCTCCAATTCCTGTCAAGGCGATGGCTAACTTAATCCCACCTTCCAATGCCTTTGTGAATTTAACCCCGAAAATCATGGCTAAACCTGTCATAACAATCAGCATGACTACACCTGAGCCCAACTGAATAGGGAAGCCTAGAACCTTGTTAATAACGTCCAAAAAAGGTTGCATAATCTTGTCTCCTTATGTTTTTTTTGACTTACTGCAAATGGTTTTCTTTAATCACGCGCTCCAATTCAGCAAAAACAGGTTCACTCATGACAGGAATACGGTAAAGAATAGGCCCTGCTTCTACTGTTGGAATTGGTAAATCAAATCCCAAATCGGTCTTAGCAATAGGTGTGAAAATATCATAACGAGACACCAATTCTTCTGTGATGTCTTTGACCATCACCGCATCACAATGAACATCATAGCCACGATCACTCATTTGGCTTTCGATAGCATCTTTAATTTGATGACTTGAATTAACACCTGCCCCACAGGCTGCTAGAATTTTAATCATGCTGAAATACTCCTTTTTCTATTAAATAGTTTGAAATAGCTTGTTTATTGTCTTTTAGACTGGCTAGATGGCTAAGATTCCCCTTAGTAATAAAGAAAGTAATGAGATTAGATAGGATCGTCGTTTGACCCTCATTTTGACTATTGATAATAAAGAAGAAATCCGTTACCAAACAGTCTTCTTCTGGGTTAATCATGTGCTTAAAAACAAGGGCCTGACTATTTCTAACATAGACCACTTGATCAACCAAGCAATACTTGGTTTCTGTATGCGGAATAGCCGCATACAAAATATCTGACCCATCTTTGAGGTCCACTTTGAGTCCTGTCGGAAATACCGCCTCACGCTCCACCAAAGCCTGATGGTACCCTTGCGTCACATAACCAGCCTTTTCCAAGTAGCTAGCAACAAAGTCAAAAAGCTCTGCCTGCGTCCTTGCTTCAGTAAATAGAATATTAGGAAACACTCCGTATCACCTTTCTACAATTATTTTTTAGCTGCTACCAAATCTTGAATCAACATCTAGCAACCGTTTACACAACCATTATAGTATACCAACAAACAAAAATCAACATATTTTTCAAAAAAATATCTATTTATGTTTATTTTTTGTTTTATTATTTTTGTTTTATTGAAATCTAAAACGTTATATGCTATGATAATCCTAAGCAAACACATTAGGAAGGAGGTCTTCAGATGTTAAAAAGAGAAAGACTTCTGACAATTATTGAAAAAGTCAATGAGAAAGGTATTATCACGGTCAATGACATTATTGAGACCTTAAATGTCTCTGATATGACGGTTCGCAGAGATTTAGATGAACTGGAAAAAGCAGGAAAATTAATCCGTATCCATGGAGGGGCACAGAGCATTACCATGCCTAACAAAAAAGAACGGTCAAATACTGAGAAGCAAACCGTTCAAACAAAAGAAAAACGTGAGTTAGCTTCTTATGCAACTCAATTGGTCAATGACGGAGAAACCATCTTCATTGGCCCTGGAACCACCCTAGAATTTTTTGCTGAGCAATTAAAAAATCGTCAGATTCGTATTGTAACCAATAGCCTCCCCGTCTTTACTATTCTTCAGGATAGCGAAACCGTTGACCTAATTCTGATCGGTGGTGAATACCGATCCATTACCGGAGCTTTTGTTGGGTCCCTTGCCAGTCAAAATATCTCCTCCTTAAAATTTGCCAAAGCCTTTATTAGTTGCAATGGCATTTATAAAAACGACATTGCTACTTACAGTGAAACCGAAGGGGAAATTCAAAAACTAGCCTTTAATAATTCTATTGAAAAATACCTCTTGGTAGATAACCAAAAATTCAATGCCTACGACTTTTTCATTTTTTACCATTTAGATGATATTGATGCCGTTGTGACAGATTCGCAAATTACCGATGACATGGTGGAACGCTATAACCAGTTTACCCAAGTCTTAGTTGCTAAGAAAAAGAGCGACTGAACCCATCTGCTTAGCGATCAGATATTAAAAATAAGCCCAAAGACCTCTTGGCAATCCTTATTTGTCAAGAGGCTTTTTTCTGAATCAAAGGAGTCTTCCCGAGATCTAGGAAATTCAAAAAGTTTAGCTGAGGTGGCTAGACCTACTACCTAACAACAGAAGTATTGGACTAGAGACAAACATTGACTGACTCCTTTAGACATGACAAAAAGAGGCTCAACGTCACTTGAACCCCTTGTCATCATCGTTAAAACAAGCCTAAGGCAACTTGTTCAATTCAAATTTAGTTCCTTTCAGCGCTCGCTTCAAGAAAAGAGTGAGAGGATAACCTGTTACCTTAACTTCTCCCTTTTCCAAATTCACTTCCACAGCATCTACACCAGGAATAGCTGTTAATTTTTCAGTGACGGTTTTGACACAACCATCACACTTCATTCCCTTAATTTGATAACTCTTTTCCATTTCTCTTTCTCCTTAAATAGGTTTTCGTTTTAATCGCAGTGCATTTAAGACAACTGACACCGAACTCAAACTCATGGCCAAACCAGCTAGCATGGGATTTAAGAGCGGACCACCAATGAGATGAAAGATTCCCATAGCAACTGGTATCATGACAATATTATAAATAAAAGCCCAAAACAAATTCTCTTTAACAATAGTCATCGTTGCTCGACTTAATGACAAGGCTTTGACCAAATCCAACATATCAGGTTTCATCAGAATCATATCTGCCGACTCAATGGCAATATCCGTACCTGATCCCATAGCTATTCCAATATCAGCTAGGGCAAGGGCAGGAGCGTCATTGATCCCATCTCCTACCATGGCCACTTTTTTTCCGTCTGCTTGCAAGTTAGCAATGACATCTGCCTTCTGATGAGGAAGGACTTGACTAACCACATTAGTAATTCCCACTTGATTGGCAATGGTCCTTGCTGTGGCGTCATTATCTCCTGTCAACATGACTGTCTGAAGGCCCATCTTATGCAGGGCTTTGATAGTAGCTCGACTATCTTTCTTTACAGCGTCAGCAATTAAAAAGAGGGCTTGTAGTTGACCATTTTTAGCATAATACACAACAGTCTGTCCTTCACTAGCTGCCTTTTCAAAGGCTCGATGAGAAGAAGTTAAATCAACAGCAAGTCGTGTCATCAAGGCTTCATTACCAACTGCTAGGTGGTTACCATTAAGTTGCCCTGTTAAGCCAAGCCCTGTCAAAGACTCAAACTGATCTACCAGTAAACTCTGGTAGCCAGCTTCTTCAGCAGCACGAACAAGTGCCTGACCCAAAGGGTGTTGAGAATAACGTTCTAATGAAGCGGCTTCTTGCAAAACAAGATGATTGTCCTCAGAAAAGGAAATAATCTGTTGCAAACTAGCTTTACCTTCTGTAATGGTTCCTGTTTTATCAAAAACAATAGTCGTTAGCTGATGTGCTCCTTCCAGAATATGGCCACCTTTAACGAGAATACCATTCTCTGCAGCACGACCTGTCCCAACCATAATCGCTGTTGGCGTTGCTAACCCTAAAGCACAAGGGCAAGCAATCACTAGCACAGCAATGGCGGTTGTCAAACTAAAACGGAGGCTTTCTTGCATAACAAACAACCAGAAACATCCTGTCAAAAGTGCCAAAATTAACACCACTGGCACAAAAATGCCTGATACCTTATCTGCCATAGCAGCAATAGGTGCCTTGTTTTCTTGAGCTTCTTCCACTAATTGAATGATATGTGCTAGCAGTGTATCATTCCCAAACTTAGTTGGCTTAACGGTCAGAGCCCCTTGACCATTTAAAGTCCCAGCAAAAACCTTGTCATTTTCATGCTTATCAACAGGCAAACTTTCTCCTGTCAAAAAGGATTCGTCCAGACTACTGTGACCCTCTATAATCACACCATCAACTGACACTTTTTCCCCTGGCTGAATAAGGACAAGATCATCATAAGTCACTTCCTCCAAGGAAAGCAATTGCCATTGCTTATCACGCCAAACCCTAACCTCCGTGGCCTTTAAAGACATGAGTTTTTGAATAGCTTGAGATGTCCGCCCTTTAGACCGGATTTCAAAATACTTCCCTAAACGAATAAGGGTCAAAATCACCACAACTGATTCAAAATAAAGGGAATGGACAAACTGAACCTGACCTAAAACAATATAAAGGCTTCCGTAAAGACTATAAAGAAAGGCAAAGCTGGTTGCTAAGGCAACTAAAGAATCCATATTGGGATGCCCTCTAAACAAGGCCCTAAAACCATTGTCATAATAATGACGGTTTATAAAAAGAACTGGCAAGGTTAGTAGCAGTTGACTAACACTATAAAGGACGGGATGAAGCTGGGGCTGCAACAATGTTGGCAACCAAAAACCTACCATGTGCCCCATGGCTAAATACAATAACGGAAGAGTAAAGGCAGCAGACCACAAGAATCGATGCCAAATAGTAGCCACCTCTTGCTCCTGACGTTCTAAGGGATTCTGTTGCTTACTGGCATCCAAAACACTAGCACCGTAGCCTGCAGCCTCCACAGCTTGAATAATATTGCTAGCTGCTAACTTATCAGCAGCAAATTCAACCGATAGTTTTTCAGTAGCCAAGTTCACAACAGCCTTGTCCACCTCTGGTAATTGATTAACCGCTTTTTCAATGGTTAAGGCACAAGACGCACAAGTCATCCCGTCCACCAAAAAGGTTTCTTTAGTCATTAATGTCCTCCTTCTTTTGACAATGGCATTGACCAGGAAGACAATTGCAAGGCACCTGTGTCACTGTCTTTTCTTTTTTAGTTTCTAACAAGACTTGAAAGTCAGCAATGTCAGCCGATGTCATGGGCAAATCATAAAGCCTACTCAACAATAATTCTGCATGTTTTCGCTGACAAATACTATCCAAAACAGCAGCTAAAGCAGCTTTTTGAAGCTCAGTTTCATCAACTAAGGCATGATAAATATAGGCCCTTCCCTCTCGGTAAGCTCCCAAAGCTTTTTTATCCATCAAACGGCCAATTAAGGTTTTGATGGTCGAATTCGACCACTGAAACTTTTGCCCAAGAACGGCAATAATGTCGCTACTTTTAATAGTCCCGCTTGCCCAGACCACGCGCATGACCTCCCACTCAGCTGATGTTATGTGTTGCATGTTTACACCTCGATTTGTTTACTTTTGTAAATTAATTATAGCATTTGTATTTACGTTTGTAAATAAATAACTTTTCTCATTATTATAGCCTTATATTGACAAAATAGTCATTTTTATTATAATAATATTGCAATATCAATAATATTTACATTAAGGAGATACCTTTGAAACAGTCTTTTCAAAAATTAATGGTGGCTTTAGGCCTTATGCTGACCTTGAGTTTACCAACTTCTGCTTCGGCTAGTTCCCGTTCCTGGAAGAGCTGGTTTATCGAACAATATTTCTGGCTGAAACGTGACAAGAGTTACTATGCAGAACAAGATGATACCAGTTTCCAAAACTATCTAAATGCTTGCCGTGAACAGTCTGATAAGCCCTACGAACTTGACCCTGGCACAGTAAATGGACAGCTTGTTCAAGAAAAACTTTTTGACATGCAAGTTTACTCTTGGAATGACAACGGAAAACCGAATCAAAAAACCATTTTTTATCTAGCTGGAGGCTCTTATCTCAATAACCCAACTTCTTATCATATCAGCATGTTAAAAACCCTATCCACCAGCCTCGATGCTAAAATCATTTTACCAATTTATCCGAAGGCTCCTCGCTATACCTACGATTATGCCATGCCAAGATTGGTTAACCTTTACAAGCATTATCAGCAAAAAAACCAAGAGCTTTTCCTTATGGGAGACTCAGCTGGAGGAGGACTGGCCTTGGGATTGGCCCATGCCTTGAATAATGAATCCGTTGCCCAACCTAAACAGATTATCCTTCTCTCTCCATGGCTAGATGTGACCATGTCTCACGCTGAAATTCCAAATTACGAAGAAGCTGACCCTATCTTATCTGCTTGGGGACTAAAACGCGTTGGTGCCCTCTGGGCAAATTCATCTGATAACACAAACCATATCTATGTTAGCCCTAAAAATGGACCTATCCATAACCTCGCACCAATCACTTTATTCACTGGGACTCGTGAAATTTTCTACCCAGATATTCGCGACTACGCTGCCAAGTTACAAGCAGCTAAGCATCAAGTAACCTATATCGCCCAAGAAGGGATGAACCATGTTTACCCTATCTATCCGATTGAAGAGGCCAAAACAGCCCAATACCAAATCATTGATGCTATTAATAAAACGCCTTAATCAGTAGCTACCCTTATCCGCCACCAGCCAAACTGGTGGCTTTTTAGATTAATCATACTAAAAAAGACAAACCAGAAACTTCCTGATTTGTCTTTTTATCACAATAGTTCCCTAAATAATCAGCTTATTGTTTCTTCATAAGAACAGCATAACCTAATGCGAAGAGGAGAAGAAATCCTACCAGTAACACCAGAGACACCACTTCACCTGCTTTTGGTAGGAAAGTCTATTTCTTCTGCTCATCTTTACGATTTTTGCCTGTATCTTCTTTAGACAGTTTATCTTCTGGTTTATCACTTGACACTTTAGTATCTTTTACCGTTGTCATTTCACCTTGATGCTGACCTGACATACCTGATTGGGTATTTTCTTCAAACTCAACAAGACTTGACAGACCTTATTGAATACTTGGTTGTTCACTCTCTGCCTCAGTCATCTAATTGCCAATCCTCACCATTATTTATCCAGAATATTTCGGAAGAATTCCTCTTTTTTCTTAGTTAATGGCTCTCAGTTGGCAACACCAAGACTATCAATTTTTTATTTTTCCCAACGAGAAGTTGACTGACTTGAAAATGGCTCTTTGTCAGGTCTTTCGTTTCCCTCTACCATTTGTGACCATCTCAATACATTTTTAACGGTATTTATCAGAATTATATCTATAGCATCATTTTTCAACTTCGAGAGGCTTCTTACATTCACTTTCGGGAAAAACTTAGCCAGCAACCTTTCACCATAAAAAAAGAATGTTTTATACTGTCAGAATAGCACATCGCTGAAGCCATCCCAAAAAAAGAAACCCTATCTTACTAATAGAGCTCCTTTTTTACTTTTTTGACTGAAATAATCCCATTATGCTTTAGATTTATGATCAAGATCTCGCAACAGTTGATCAATTTTATTACCATAGGCAATAGAATTATCTTTTTCAAAAACCAAATCTGGAATTTTATACATGGTCAATTGTTTACCAAGTTCACGTTTAATCGTTCCAGTCGCTTTTTCAAGGCCTGTTTGTGCCTTTTGATTGTCAGATGCCAAGTCACTCATGATAGTATAGTAAACCTTAGCAAGTGATAAATCTCCCTGCATTTGAACTTCTGTGATAGTAACTCCCTGAACACGGGGGTCACGCACTTTTTTCTGAAGAATATCATTTACTTCGCGCTTGATTTCCATTCCAACACGGTCAATACGATGATTAGCCATATCAATGTCCTTTCCTACTATTTAAGACAAAAGCTAGGCTGACAGCCCAGCTTTTGTCATTTCTACTTTTTCTTAGTGAAGAATAGTTATCTGAGAACGCTGCAAAACTCCTTACAAACGTTTCATGTTAAATACTCACAAGTCATTATTAAAACGTTTGGATCAATCACATAATGACAAGCTCTGAAAGTCTAAAACCTTTACATCTCAGACCCTCTTATACTTATTTTCTCACAATTTCTTCCATGACATAAGCTTCGATGGTATCATCAACTTTAAGGTCATTAAAGTTTTCAATCATCAAGCCACCTTCTTGAGCATTACCGACTTCTTTGACATCGTCTTTGTAATGTTTAAGACTGGCAAGTTTACCATCAAAAATAACGACACTATCACGAATCACACGAACGCTTGAATCACGTGTCACCTTACCGTTGATCACCATAAAGCCACCAATTGTTCCCAATTTAGAAACTTTGAAGGTTTCACGAATAATAGCTTCACCAAGAATTTTTTCTTGGTAAACAGGGTCAAGCTTCCCTTTCATGGCTTCTTCCACTTCTTCGATGACTTTATAGATAATGCTGTGAAGACGAATTTCCACATCATCCGTATCCGCTTGTTGACGAGCTTGTGGGGTAGGACGAACGTTGAAACCAATAATAACAGCATTTGATGCCTCAGCAAGGGTCACATCGGATTCGTTGATAGCACCTACAGCAGAGTGAACGACATTCACACGAACACCTTCCACATCAATCTTCACAAGAGACGCTGCAAGGGCCTCAACAGAACCTTGAACATCGGCTTTGATGATGACATTAACAGTCTTGATTTCTCCTGCTTTAAGGGTATCAAAGAGATTATCAAGGCTAACACGCTGTGTATTTTGACGTTGTTTGAGGAGGGCACGTTTTGAACGCTCTTCACCGGCTGCACGCGCAGCTTTTTCATCAGCGTAAACGGCAAAATGATCACCAGCCATTGGTGTTTCATTCAGACCAGTAATGGAAACTGGTGTTGATGGCTCCGCAGATTTAACACGACGCCCAAGGTCATTTACCATAGCACGGACACGACCAAAGGTATTACCAACAACGATTGGATCTTGGACATGAAGGGTCCCTTGTTGAACAAGAAGAGTCGCAATAGCACCTTTACCTTTATCCAAACGAGCTTCGATAACCGTACCAATCGCACGAACAGTTGGGTCAGCTTTAAGCTCTTCCACTTCAGCTACCAAAAGAACAGTTTCTAACAATTCGTCGATGTTTTTGTTGAATTTAGCAGAAATCTCCACAAATTCACTATCTCCACCCCAAGCAGTTGAAATAATGCCATACTCTGCCAATTCCGCAATGACACGTTCTGGATTAGCACCTGGTTTATCAATCTTGTTAATGGCAACAATGATTGGAACACCAGCAGCTTTTGAGTGATTGATCGCTTCAATGGTTTGTGGCATAACACCATCATCAGCAGCAACAATCAAAATGGTAATATCTGTAACAGAGGCACCACGCGCACGCATACTTGTAAAGGCCGCGTGTCCAGGGGTATCCAAGAAAGTAATTTTCTTGCCAGCTTCTTCAATCTGGTAAGCACCAATATGTTGAGTGATTCCTCCAGCTTCTCCTGTTGCCACACGTGAGTTACGCAAGGTGTCAAGTAAGGTTGTCTTACCATGGTCAACGTGTCCCATGATGGTTACAACAGGTGCACGTTCTACAATGTTTTCAGGATTGAGGTAGTTTTCATCCTCAAAGAAGCGTTCGATGTCAGCATCGTCTACTTCTACCTTAGCCTTAGCTTCAATACCGTAATCCACCATCAACAATTCGATAGTATCTCCGTCCAAAGACTGGTTTTGAGTCGCCATAACACCCATCATGAATAACTTCTTCACAATTTCGGCTGGCTCACGTTTGATACGTTTTGCGATTTCGGCAACTGTCATACCTTCAGTATATTCAAATTCTTTTGGTAATTCATGGAATTTCCGCTCGGTCACTGGTTTTGGAGCGGTATTGGTATTCTTAGCATTTTTGCCTTTTTTGGTCTTCTTATTCTTGTTCCAGTTACTATTTTTTTGATTTCTCACTTGGTTTTGACTATTCCAACTCTTCTTATTTTTCTTTTGTCCATCTTCTGAATGATGATCCATGTCACGATTCTTTTCAGGACGGGTTTGCTTTTTACGGCGGTTATCAGCAGGTTTCGCAACAGCTACTGAGGCTGCTGGGGTAGGTATAGGAGCTACCACTGGCTCAGCTATTTTAGCTGCTGCCTCACGACGCTTCGTTTCTTCAGCCTGTGCTTGAAGAGCTGCTGCTTTCGCTTCTTGTCTAGCCACTTGAGCTAGACGCTTAGCTTCTTCTTGCTCACGGAAACGCGATTCGCTCTGACGAGAATATTCTGCGTTTTGCTCCGCTTTTAAGGCAGCCGCACGGGCTTTAAAATCAATTCTAGGACCACTTGATTGAGGCTGTACTTGACCTTCTTTAGTTGCAAAGCGGTCGCTTTGACGATTCCCATTTATAAAGGAACGGTTGCGGTCACGATTACCAGCTTGCTGACGGTTGTCCTTGCGACTAGTTCCATTTGATGGTCTCTGATCAAATCGTCTCTCTTTTGATTGACCTTGCGACCGCTCACCTCGTTGGTTTTGATGACTATTACCACGATGAGTCTGGCGGTAATCACCACGGTGATTTTCCAAACGATTAGTCCCGCCTGCCTGTCTACGTGCTGCTTGCTCTTTAGCACGAGCTTCTCGTTCAGCTTTAAAATTACGGCTCTTTGGCTTAACAACCGCTGGCTTAGCTGCCTCTTCTGATGGGACTGCTTTTACGTCGCTTTTTGTGGGCTGAACAGTTTCTTTGGGCTTAACCGTTCGAACAGGCACTGTGCCTTGATTGGTTACCTTAGGCTCTACAACCTCTTGAGGAGCTTTTACACTAGGTTTGGCAGCCGGCAGAAAACTTGAAACAATCTTTTTAGCATCTGCTTCTTCGACACTTGAGGCATGGCTTTTTACATCCAATCCCAAAGATTTGGCATGCTCAACCACTTCTTTACTACTTTTACCAAGTTCCTTGGCAATTTCATGTAATCTTTTCTTTGACAATTTGTGTCCTCCTATTCGTCTATTCCATAAGAGTCCTCATTTTCTTTGAAAATCCAGCATCCGCAATGGCAACAACCTTCCTTGGTTTGCCTAGTGCAGCACTTAATTCCAGTGCATTAAACACTGTGGAGACTTCTACATTATAATAATTACTTTTATCTGTTACTTTTTTCGTCACATTGGGGCCAGCATCATTGGCTAGAAAAACCAGTGCCACTTGCTGACTTTGAATGGCTTTTACCACCAATCCTTCACCAGAAATCACTTTTCCAGCTCGTTGAGCGAGACCAATGAGATGAGATAATCTTTCTAAATTAGTCAAGACCTAACTCTCTTCTTTTGACTTTGTGATCAACATAAGCAATCAAGTCATCGTAAAAACTTTCTGGAATATCCATTGAGAAACTACGATTGAAAACTTGTTTTTTCTTGGCCAGCAAGGCCTCTTGATTGTCTAATTTGATATAGGCACCACGACCATTTTGTTTACCAGTTGGGTCAATGAAAACCTGACCGTCTTTAGTTTTTACAATCCTAAGAAGATCTCGTTTATCAATGATTTCACCTGAAACAAGCGATTTTCGTAAAGGTATTTTTTTGACTTTAGGCATCAAACACCTCTTTTCTTATTCTTCCTCATCAGCGATCATATCGTCAGCAACTGGCTCTTCCATAGCTGTTGTTGCTGCTTTTTCCGCCTCAAGACGATCATATTCGCTAGCTGATTTGATATCAATACGGTAGCCTGTCAAGTGAGCCGCTAAGCGAACGTTTTGCCCACGACGACCAATGGCTAGTGACAATTTACTATCTGGGACAACAACAGTTGCACGTTTAAGGTCATCATCATCAAAGAGAACCATATCCACTTCAGCTGGAGCAATGGCATTGTAAATAAACTCTGCTGGATCATCTACCCATTGAATCACATCAATGTTTTCTTCGACTGGAATTTCAAGTCCTGTTTTAGCATCCACACGTTTTGGATGGAACTTGCTGATAACTTTTTTGATATTGCTACCACCACGGCCAACAATTGTTCCGATAGCATCTACATTAGGATTATGACTGCGAACAGCAACCTTGGTGCGGTCACCTGCTTCACGAGAGACACTCATGATTTCAACAGTACCATCGAAAACTTCAGGAATTTCCTGCTCCATAATACGTTTGATGAATTCTGGATGACTACGGCTAACAAAAACGTTAACCCCTCGAGGATTATTTTCAACCTTGTAAACGTAAACCTCGATACGGTCATGTGATTTGAAAGTTTCCCCTGGAATTTGGTCTTGGTGTGATAGCTGTGCTTCAAGCGAACCTAAGTTAACATAGATGAAACGTTGGTCAAAACGTTCCACAGTTCCTGTCATGATTTCACCTTCATGCTCTTTATATTCATTGAACATCACTTCACGCATTTGACGGCGCATCTTTTCCATAATGGTCTGTTTAGCTGATTGAGCTGCAACACGTCCGAATTCATTGACAGATTCTTCAAAGCGAATCTTATCTCCTAATTCATAGGCAGAACTGATAGCAAGAGCGTCTTTCAAACTAATCTCAAGACGGCTGTCAAAAACTTCTTCAACAACTTCACGAACAGTGAATACTTGAAAATCAGCAGTTTTTTCATTAAATTCAATAACACATGATTCTGCCTGACCATAGCGACGTTTGTAAGCTGACTTAAGTGACTCTGTGACCGCTTCAATAATGTCTGCCTTATCAATGTGTTTTTCTTCTTCCAAAATACGGAAGGCTTCTAGCATCTCTTTGCTCATAATGTTATCTACCTTGCTTATAAAGCACGGCAAGAATCCTTTCTTAAATTAATACACTCAGGAGCCTTGTGGGCTCAGTTAGTTTCGTTCAGTTTGACCTCGTTGTGGCTCCATTTGAGGAGACAAGAGCCTAGAACCTTGGTCTTTTTTAAGTATTTTCCAAGGAGAATTTATAACTTGACAGCCAAACGAGCCTTAGCTACCGCTTGATAAGGAATTTCCACCGTTTTATGGCGGGTCTTATCAAGGTAATCAATAGTCAACGTTTCACCATCAAAAGCAAGTAGGTCTCCTTGGAAGATTTTAACCTTATCAATGGCTTTGTACAAGCTCACATTAACATAGGAACCTACTGCAGCTTTTAAGCTCTCCGCAGTTTTCAAAGGACGTTCCAAGCCTGGACTAGATACTTCTAACATGTATTGTTCAGGGAAAGGATCTGGACTAATGCTATCTAACAGGGGACTAATAATGTCTGTTAAGTCAGCAGTATCTTCTACGGTGATGCCACCTTCTTTATCAACCAAAATGCTAAGAACATAGTCGCTTCCCATTTTGTCATACTCAACGTCTACTAATTCATAGGGTGCCTTAATTTCAGGCGCTACCGTCTTGGTCACGATATCAATAATAGATGTGTTTGCTATGTTGATTACCTCCTCTACTTTCTGATGGTCACTAAGGAAAATTACCTTTTAAGAATCAACTCAATACAAAAGTGGCGAGACATCTCTCACCACCTTTCTGTATTATCTAAAGCTATTATACCACAATAAAAAAGGAATGCAAGGAAATACGTTCCTTTTTCCCATTGGCTAAGGAGAGGAGGGGATTCGAACCCCCGAGCCCCGTTAAGGACTACACGCTTTCCAAGCGTGCGCACTCGGCCACTATGCGACCTCTCCATGGATAAAGAAGTTGATTGAAACATCCACCTCTTTAGTTTATCATGTTTTACTGAAAAATACTACTAAAATTTTGCTTCAACACGGTAAATCACTTGTCCCTTGCTCGAAAACTTTTCTTCATATTCGGTCATCACATTGCCTGTAAAATCACTGGCGTGCAAGTCAAGCCAAACCTGTTTCAAGGTCATGCCATATTGAGAAAAACTAGCTAAACTGTACTCAAACAAGCCACGGTTATCTGTTTTAAAGTGAATTTCACCATGTTCTGGTAAGATACGTTTGTAAGTGTCTAAGAAATCCTTGTAGGTCAAACGACGTTTTTCATGCTTGGTTTTTGGCCACGGATCTGAAAAGTTCAGGTACACCATGTCCACTTCACCATCTTCAAAATAATTGGTCAAACTTGACCCATCAACCCGTAACAGTTTGACGTTGGGTGCTTCTGAGGCTAATACCTTATCCAAGGCATGGCTTAGAACAGATAACTGAATATCGATACCAATGTAGTTAATATCAGGATTTTTCAAGGCCATTCCTGTAATGAAACCGCCCTTTCCTGACCCAACTTCAATATGGATAGGATGGTCATTGCCAAAGACGTCATGCCAATGTCCTTTAGCATCTTCTGGATTTAAAATCACATAGTGTGGGTTATTAGCCAAGTGCTCTTCAGCACCTTTTCGTTTTCTAACTCGCATTATTTCTTTCTAAACATTTCTCTAAATTTTCGCAGGGCATAAATCTCCTGATTGACATGCTCCATGTCACGCTTGTCAAAACATTTGAGGATCTGAGTCAAGTAAGAGAACTGACCGTACCAAATGATTTTTTGCATGACCTTGTCATTATTTTTATAGCCATAGTAAGATAGCCATTCTGCCCAACGAGATCGTGGAATATAATGACTCAACAGGTAGGCAACATCATACATCCGATCAGTCAGACGAACAGAATCCCAGTCCACCAAAAAAATCATGCCACTAGTGGTAATTACCCAGTTGCTATGCTTAATATCTCCGTGAACAATAGTGGCCACTTCTGAGCGAAACTCTGGCAAACTACGCTTAAGTTCTTTAACAATAGCTTGCAAATAAGAATTTTGCTGGATTTGCAAGGGCGCATTTTGTTCAAAATCAACCAATAAATCATAAGGATTTTCAATCTTATAGTTGAGCTGAAGTAATTGGTTGACCAATTTTTTAGATTTGTGAAGGCGCAACAAAATATGAACAATCTGTTTGCTGTTCATATCTTCCTTGGTCAAGGTGCGACCTTCCAGCCATTCTTGCGCACTCATCATATCACCATTGCCCATACGTTTGGCCCAAAGTAATTGAGGTGCAATCTGTTCTTTGGCTAAGGCAGGTAGGATAGGTGTTGTATTTAATTTAATGAAAACACATTCTCCATTTGGATAAGTGCCTTTATAAGCTTTGCCGCTCTTCCCACGTAAGGGAGTCAATGCAAGATCTTGTTCTGTCGTTGTCACCTTATCGCCCTCCTTTTCTAATCGTTTACTCCTATTTTACTTGTTTTAGATTACTTAGTCAATTATCTTCTTTAACTTATAAGGAAGGTAGAGAAGCGTAACGATTCCCATAACAACTACTAAAATAAGGGCTTTTTCTAAAGAATGGCAGAGCAGGAGGTTGGTGACTAATATCAGACAACTTAATCCTCTCAAAAAAGCCAATAGATTTGCCTTCTTGCCTTGATTATTTTCAGGATAAAGGCCGGTCATGTAGTGGTAATCGTAATGATGGTAAAGAGAAAGTAATTGGAACAGAGTCAAATAATTGAAGACCAGCGCCAAGCCTACCGATAAATACGCATTGGTAATAAAAAGCAAAGATAGCGAGCTTAATAACAACAACCTCAGAAATAGCCCTAAATAATCTGAGCTCCGCAAAAAAGCTTTCAGATAAAGCGTTACCCAGAGGTTTTTAGCATCTTCCTTAACTAATTTTAACAGAGGATTTAAGTAGGTTCGCTTCTTAACCTTGGTAGAAATTCCCTTAACACTTGTAAAAAGAGAATAAAACTTCAAAATAGCCTGCTTACGATTGTTCTCAAAGGCGACTGCTTTTTCCCAATCCAACCCCTCCTCTCTTAGAAAACGGCCTACTTTACGACTTAAAAGGATCTTTTTCACCGCTACTAAAACCAAAAGGCAAAGAGAAAAGGTAACTAGGGAGAAACCTAGGCGATTGAAGATAGGATACAAAAAAGCTAAAATAGCTGTCTGTAAACCAGCCCAAAGGATAAAAGCAGAACGCTCAGCTTGTTTGATATGAGTAACGACCTCTTCTTCTTTAGGAAGGAGAAAATGTTGATCAGCTTCTTCTAAATAAGTGGCCACAGACCCCACATTGAGTAATAATAAGACCAATACCACTAGACAGGCCTGAACCGGTAGGTGATTGCTTGGGAACTGTCTCAATAATTGACTGTATTGCACCAAAGCAAAGCCCAGCAAAAACATCAAGACCAAGACAAAGTGGTCATTAAAGACATAGCGTAAATACTTGCTTTGTTGTTTGTGAAAATCCTGACGGCGTTTAAGAAATAATGCTTTCATTCCTAGCCCTCTTTTGTCAATGCCAAATAAATATCGTTTAAGCTAGCCGAAGGATCTCCAAAGGTCGCTTGTAACTCAGCAAGAGTTCCTTGAGCACGCACCTGACCATGGTGCAAAATCACAAAACGATCACACATTTTTTCAGCAGAGTCTAGCACGTGAGTACTCATTAAAATAGATTTGCCTTTGGCTTTTTCAATCTCTAAAGTCTTAATCAAGTCCGAAATAGCTAGTGGATCTAACCCTAAAAATGGCTCATCAAGAATAAACAAGCTGGGATCAATCACAAAAGCACAAATAATCATGACTTTTTGCTTCATGCCCTTTGAAAAATGCACAGGAAACCAGTCGAGTTTATCTGTCAAGCGAAACATGTCTAAAAAAGGCTTTGCCCGTTTCTGGGCCAGCTCCACATCAATATCATAAGCCATAGCCACAGTATTAATATGCTCTGCTAAGGTTAATTCTTCGTAGAGACTAGGAGTTTCTGGGATAAAACCAATTTTTTTACGGTAGTCTGCTGGATTTTCAGCAAGCGTAAGGCCGTCAATGGAGATTTCTCCCTTGTAGGGTTTTAAAAAACCAATAATTTCATTGATGGTCGTTGACTTTCCAGCTCCATTTAAGCCAATCAAACCGACCAATTCTCCATTGCCAACAGAAAATGAAACCTCTTTTAAAACGGGAATATTAAGGTAGCCTCCCGTTAGATTTTCAATGTTTAACATATAATTTCTTTCTAGTTTTTGATATACTTATAATACATTATAGCAAATTCAAATAGAGAAGGTGACATAAAATGAAAAATTGTATTTTTTGCAGCATCATTCAAGGAGATATTCCTTCTTCTAAGGTTTACGAAGACGAGCAGGTCCTTGCCTTCTTGGATATTTCACAGACCACGCCGGGACACACCTTGGTCATTCCCAAAAAACATGTCCGAAACATGCTAGACATGGATGCTGAAACAGCTAGCCAAACCTTTGCTCGTATTCCCAAAATTGCTCGTGCTGTCCAAAAAGCAATGAGTGCTCCTGCCATGAATATCATTAACAATAACGAAAGCTTGGCTGGACAAACTGTCTTCCATGCTCACATCCATTTAGTGCCTCGTTATAACGAAGAAGATGGCATCTCTATCCAATACACCACTCACGAACCCGACTTCTCTGCCTTGGCAAAATTAGCAGAGCAAATCAGTCAGGAGGTACTTTCATGACGACCAAATCATTATTAACCCTAGGTCTATTATCCTTTGCCGCCTATAAAGCTTACCAAAAACGTACTATCATCAAAGAGTTTTGGGAAACTAGCGCCGAAGCCAAAAATGCCATCCAATTTGATTTAGACAAAATCAAAGGCGACCTTGCTCTTATCCAAGACCAAAGCAAGGTCATTCAAGATATTAGTCAAGACTTCACCTATAAGTGGCGCCTTTTTACCCACGAAACCCAAGCCCACGTGACTGAAATTCAAAATCGTATGGCCAAATACCAAGAAAAGTCAGCGTCAAGCACTAAAACACCTTCTTAACTAAGCAATACCAAAAAGGCAAGCTCAAAAGCTTGCCTTTTCTCATATCTAAGGAATAATAGTAGCAGCATTTGCTGTACCTGCACTAGCATTTGAATCGTCAACTGCTGGAACATCTGGCTGAGGCGCTGGAACAACAGGAGTCGTGTTTGAAGAGGTTGTCTCTTGTTCAGTAGCGCTTCCCGCAGAAGCCGAACTAGTATCTACTCCAGCTGAATAGGAAGGATAAGAAGTCGTGTTATCTGAATAAGAAGGACTTTGACCTGAAAAATCATAGTTATTGTCAGCTGCTTGCGCCTTGTTTGAACCATAAAGGTTTTCATAGACCGTTGCACTGGTTTTCAGCTGGGTCACTTTATGAAGTCCCAACTCAGCTCTAATCCGATTTTGGGTTTCCAACAAATGGTTCGATGTTACAATTTGATAAGAGCCACCATCTGATAAGGTTGCATCTTCTCCTTTTAATTGATAGGTTTTGATGGTCTTGAGCGCATCACGATAACCCAGCAAGCTTGGAATTGTGCTTGAGGAAATTTCAATATTGGTTTGCATATTGTCACTAACAGCAGATAAAATCTTCCGATAAGAGCTAATGCTATCTAAAGCAAGGATTTTTTTCAATACCTTCTGAATCACTTCACGCTGGCGTTTTTGACGACCGTAGTCACCCTCAGGATCATCGTAACGCATACGGGCATAAACCAAGGCTTGTTCCCCATTAACCTTGTGAGTTCCAGGGGCAACAGTCGCTTGATATTCTGGTTCATTTTCTGCAATCGAGATTGGGAAATCAAACTCATTGGTCACAGTAATCCCACCAACAGCATCTACCAAGTCAATCAATCCCTGCATATTGATCTGAACGTAATTGTCAATGGTAATATTCAAAAGATCCTGAACAGTCATGATAGCCATCTGAGCACCTCCAGCTGCATAAGCAGCATTCAGTTTGGCTTCAGCACCATTCATGTCATTGTTTTTAGGGCCAGACAAGGTGATTAAAATATCTCGCTCTAAACTTGTCATGGTTGTTTTTTTAGTTTCAGGATTGACCGTCACCAAAATCATGGAATCGCTATTTCCTTCCCATTGAGACTGACGTTCTGAAGATCCTGTATCTACCCCCATTAAGAGAATAGAAAAAGATTTTGTCTGCTTGATAGCATCACTCTTCTTTGAAGATGTCGAAAAATCTTTAAAGGTTTTTGACAATTCTCCCGTTGAAAAAGTATAAGCACTCGTTAAATAAACACCTAGTGCCAAGACAGTTGTTAATACAATCGCCGTCAGCATTAAAATTATTTTTTTTCCAATTTTCATTAATTCACTTATTGACCTAGGAGCATACGCATAGCGTAAACATCCAAGTCATCTCCATCTTTTGATTTAACATCATTTTTCCTGATGCCGTCAATATAAAAGCCATATTTTTCGTAAAGGTGAATCGCTCTGCTATTCCTTACCTGAACATCCAACTTAAGGCTGTGAATGTAAGAGTTTTCTCTGGCCCAGTCAAGAGCAACCTCTAACAAAAGCTGGCCAATACCGTAACCACGATAAGGTGCCGCAACTAGCATAAATAAATCTGCCACAACCTCTTCTTGGGGTGTCACTTCCCCAGAAAGATTTAAAAGACCCACTATTTTATCATCTAACTTAGCCAGCAGGCAAAAATCAATAAAAGATTCCTGACTCCTTACTAAAAAAGTTGCCAATTCTTGAGGAGTGACCTCTAACATGTCCTCAACCCCTGTGATAAAATCTGTTTCGTCAGCAGCTGTTGTCACTAAGGAGAGTACTGCTTCTGCATCTTGGGGCAGACCTTCTTCGATCACAAGAGTTTGTTCAACCATGTGTCATTGCCTCTAGAAGCTGCTGAGAACGCTCACCATGCGCTAACAAGTCCAGTTGACGACCTTCATCTTGCTTGGTAATAATAATTTCCAAATAATCTTCCAATACGCCTTGGCCTAGTAGTTCTCCCCATTCAATAACAGTAACACCATTACCAAAAAGAAAATCATCGAGGTCGATAGAGTCAGGGTCATCACCAATGCGGTACACATCTAAATGGTAAAGAGGAAGGCATCCTTGATATTCTCTCACAATAGTATAGGTAGGACTCTTAATCATTTGATTAATGCCTAATCCTTTAGCAATCCCTTTTGTTAAAGTTGTCTTGCCTGCCCCTAGATCGCCTGTCAAAACAATCACATGACCAGCTGACAAATGACTGCCAATCATTTGCCCATAGGCAATAAGGGTATTCTCATTTTCACTATAAAACATAGCCATATTATATCAGAAAAGAAAGAGACTTCCAAGCGCCACCCTGAGATCAGTCAAATAAACAACTCAAAGAACCTCTTCCAATTCCTTTTTGGTAGAAAATTCAAGAAACTAAAAACACTCCTTCAAGTGGGAAACAAACCAACTAAAGAAGTGCTTGTATGATGAACACTTTATTTTTTGCGCCTAAAGAACAGCGAGAATAATAAAGTTCAAGATAAATAAGAAAGTTGCTCCCCACAGAATTGGGTGAATCTCTTTGGCATTTCCTTTAACGATTTTGACTAAACAGTAGAAGATAAAGGCCGCTGCGATACCGTATGAAATCGAATAGCAAAGCGCCATAAAGAAAGCTGCAAAGAAAGCTGGCAGGGCATCTTCAAAGTTACTCCAATCCACATCAAGGAAGGAAGAAACCATCATTACCCCAACAATAATCAAAGCCGGTGCCGTTGCTGCCGCTGGTACAATCCCAACAAGTGGCAATAATAGAGTTGATAAGAGGAAGCAAAGTGCAGTTGATACTGCTGTTAAACCTGTGCGACCACCTTCAGCAATCCCTGCTGCTGATTCGACATAAGTAGTGGTATTTGACGTTCCAAACAAGGCTCCAATGGAGGTACCAATAGCATCGGCAAAAAGGGCACGATCCATTTTAGAACTAAAGCCTGTGCTATTTTCTAGAGCTTCTTCATCTTCTGCTGAGAAAATCCCTGTACGACGCCCAGTACCAATAAAAGTACCAATGGTATCAAAGGTGTCAGAAAGACTAAAAGCAAAAATAGTCATTAAAACAAGTGGTAAACGACTAGAATCATTAAAGAGTGATAACATACCACCAAAAGCAGCTAAGAAGGTTGTTCCAAGTTCTGAAAAGGCAGATCCTATATGATTATCAGCAAAGTTAACAGTTGATAAATCAACTACTCCAAAAGGAATTCCTACAAGCGTTGTTACAACTATCCCAATCAAAATCGCACCACGAACATTTCGAATAACCAAAACAGCCGTCAGTAACAAGCCAAAAATAGCTAGTAAAACACTTGGATCAGTAAAGCTTGAAATGGCTGGTACGACACCACCATTAGCATTAACAGAGAAAATTCCTTCAGCAAAGGTCTTCGCGGTTGCCTTAGCGGGCTCCACACCATTTACAGTCACAATATTAGCTGCTGAAGCAGAAAAAGTGATGATGTTGGCAGTTTTAAATCCTAAATAAGCTACAAAGACCCCAATTCCTCCACCGATAGCATGTTGAAGGCTAACCGGAATAGCCTTGATAATACTCTTACGGAATTTGGTTACCGTAATGAAAATATTAAACAAGCCACAGATGAAAACCATTGCCAAAGCTTCCTGCCATGAAAATCCCAGTCCAAAAACAACTGTATAAGTGAAGAAGGCATTGAGCCCCATCCCTGGTGCCAACGCATAAGGCACATTGGCAAACAGACCCATGATTAAGGTTGAAATAGCCGCTGCGATAATGGTGGCCAAAAAGACAGCCTTAGAAGGCATCCCTGCAGCACTCAAAATACTTGGATTAACAAATAAGATATAGGACATGGCAAAGAAAGTCGTTAAACCAGCCATAATCTCAGTTGAGACACTTGTTCCATTTTCTTTTAACTTAAAAAACTTTTCCATTTGAATGGAGTCTCCTTAACTAGTATATAGGTAAAATCAAAAAAGCCCTTATCTAAACCATAGATAAGCTTTTTAGCAATTATTGTTCGTATTTTTCGAACTATATAAATATAGTATCATTTTATTGTTCTTATTTCAATGTTTTTTCTTATTTTTTTGATTAAAAAGTTAAATTCCAACGGAATTTCCTAATGACTGCGCTTAATCTATCTTTTCTCTTTATCTTGGGGCAAAATTTGCTATAATCTAACTATGATAAAAAAAATGATTGCTATTGATTTAGATGGAACTTTATTACACCATGACAACACCATCTCTACCTATACTCAAAAAACCATCAAAGCTGTCCAAGACAAGGGCCACCACGTCATTATTTCAACTGGTCGTCCTTACCGTATGGCACTAGACTACTATCTGCAGCTCAATTTAAAGACTCCAATCATTACTTTTAATGGGGCCTTGACCCACCTTCCTGAACAAAAATGGGCCTATGAACATAATGTCACTTTGGACAAAGACTACCTATTAAAATTACTAAAACATCAGGATGATTTCCAGATGGATTTTATTGCCAGTGAGTATCGAAAAAATTTCTACATCACCATGACCAATCCAGAAAGCATCGATCCGCAACTCTTTGGTGTAGACGAAATCACACAAGACATGGCTTTAGAGATCACTAAAATCACACGAAATCCAAATGCCTTATTGATGCAAACTCACCACGAAGACAAGTATGCCTTAGCTAAAAGTATGCGGGCCTTCTTCAAAGATGAGATTGAAATTGACTCTTGGGGAGGTCCTCTCAACATTCTTGAGATTTCCTCAAAAAATATTAATAAGGCTTACGCTTTAAATTACCTGCTTGGGATTTTCAATATGGATAAAAATGATTTGATTGCCTTTGGAGATGAACATAACGACACAGAGATGTTAGCCTATGCAGGAACGGGTTATGCCATGAAAAATGCTAGCCCTGTGCTACTTCCTTATGCTGATCAACAGCTTGATTTTTCAAACGAAGAAGACGGTGTCGCCAAAAAATTGGAAGAACTTTTTTTATGATAGCAAACGAAACCGCTATTTTTCAGAAAATGGTGGTTTTTCTTCTGTCAATAGCTGTCAAAAAATGAAAATCATTCTAATGATTTCAACATTTTTCAGTATATTTTCTGTTTTATACAGCATGAAAATACCTTTAATATCAATAATCTGTCTATTTAATCCTAAATTCTGAAAATTTTTTCATGTTTTGTAATATTTTTCCGAAAGGGCTTGATTTTTTAGTGAAAACGTTTTAAAATAGAGACGTTCTTGAATTTCGTTTAAGTGAAAAAGAATTGCCAAAATTTATCGTTTTGGAAGGAGATTATTCTTCTTCATTTCAACGAAAAATATTTTATAAGGAGGAAGAACAAGAATGGGTATCGGTATTATTATTGCCAGCCATGGTAAATTTGCTGAAGGTATTCATCAATCTGGTTCTATGATTTTTGGTGAACAAGAGAAAGTTCAAGTTGTTACTTTCATGCCAAACGAAGGACCAGATGATTTATACGGACACTTCAACAATGCTATCGCACAATTTGATGCTGATGATGAAATCCTTGTACTAGCTGACCTTTGGAGCGGATCTCCATTTAACCAAGCTAGTCGTGTGGCAGGAGAAAATCCTGACCGCAAAATGGCAATCATCACTGGTCTCAACTTGCCTATGCTTATTCAAGCTTACACTGAACGTCTTATGGATGCTAGTGCAGGTGTTGAACAAGTTGCCGCAAACATCATCAAGGAATCTAAGGACGGTATCAAAGCCCTTCCTGAAGACCTTAATCCAGTTGAAGAAACTGCTGCGACTGAAAAAGTTGTTAACACACTTCAAGGAGCTATTCCTGCTGGAACTGTCATCGGAGATGGCAAATTGAAAATCAATCTTGCTCGTGTTGACACTCGTCT
Source organism: Streptococcus canis (assembly GCF_900636575.1). NCBI lineage: Bacteria > Bacillati > Bacillota > Bacilli > Lactobacillales > Streptococcaceae > Streptococcus > Streptococcus canis. Next base: position 1,007,108 of record NZ_LR134293.1, on the reverse strand, counting down.
TCTACATGGTCAAGTTGCAACAGCGTGGACTCCAGCTTCTAAGGCTAACCGTATCATTGTTGTTTCTGATGAGGTTGCTCAAGATGACCTTCGCAAACAATTAATCAAACAAGCTGCACCTGGTGGTGTTAAAGCTAACGTTGTTCCAATCAGCAAATTGATTGAAGCTTCTAAAGATCCTCGTTTTGGTAACACACACGCACTTATTCTTTTCCAAACCCCTCAAGACGCCCTTCGTGCGGTTGAAGGTGGTGTTGAAATCAAAGAATTGAACGTTGGTTCAATGGCTCATTCAACTGGTAAAACAATGGTTAACAACGTTTTATCAATGGACAAAGAAGACGTTGCTACTTTTGAAAAATTACGCGACCTAGGTGTTACATTCGACGTCCGTAAAGTTCCTAACGATTCTAAGAAAAACTTATTTGAGCTTATCCAAAAAGCTAACGTTAAATAAGTTTCAAACACTATAAGTTTTTAAAACGATGGCTAGTTAACCTGTTAGCAGAAAGTCCTCGTTTACTATACTTTGAAAGGATTACAAAATGTCAGATATTTCAATTATTTCTGCAATTTTGGTCGTTGTTGTTGCCTTCTTCGCTGGTCTTGAAGGTATCCTCGACCAATTCCAATTCCATCAACCACTTGTTGCATGTACCTTAATCGGTCTTGTAACTGGTCACCTCGAAGCTGGTATCATCCTTGGTGGTACACTTCAAATGCTTGCTCTTGGTTGGGCAAACATCGGTGCTGCCGTTGCCCCCGATGCTGCGCTTGCTTCTGTAGCGGCTGCTATCATCATGGTTAAAGGTGGCGACTTCACTCAAAAAGGAATTACCTTTGCTTACTCAACAGCTATCCCACTTGCAGTTGCGGGTCTTTTCCTTACAATGATCGTTCGTACTTTGTCAACTGCCCTTGTACACGCTGGTGACAAAGCTGCCTCTGAAGGTAACTTCGCAGGAGTTGAACGTTTCCACTTTGTTGCTCTTCTCCTTCAAGGATTGCGTATCGCTATCCCTGCTGCTCTTCTTGTTGCTGTTCCTACTTCAGTAGTACAATCTGTTTTGAATGCTATGCCAAACTGGTTGAACGAAGGTATGCAAATCGGTGGTGCGATGGTTGTTGCTGTAGGTTACGCTATGGTTATCAACATGATGGCTACTCGTGAAGTATGGCCTTTCTTTGCCCTTGGTTTTGCTCTTGCAGCTATCAGCCAGTTAACCCTTATCGCTATGGGTGTTATCGGTGTTGCAATCGCCTTCATCTACCTTAACCTTTCTAAAAAAGGTGGCAACGGTGGTGGCTCAGCAGGTTCAGCTGACCCAATCGGCGACATCTTAGAAGACTACTAGAAAGGGGTAAGACCAAATGACTGAACAAATCAAATTAACTAAATCAGACCGTCAACGTGTTTGGTGGCGTTCACAATTCTTACAAGGTTCTTGGAACTACGAACGTATGCAAAACATGGGGTGGGCTTATGCACTTATCCCTGCTCTTAAAAAATTGTATGCCTCTCCTGAAGACCGTGCTGCTGCTCTTGAGCGTCACATGGAATTCTTTAATACTCACCCATACGTTGCTGCTCCAATCATCGGTGTAACTCTTGCCCTTGAAGAAGAACGCGCAAACGGCACTCCAATCGATGACAAAGCTATCCAAGGGGTTAAAATCGGTATGATGGGACCTCTTGCTGGTATCGGTGACCCAGTATTCTGGTTTACAGTACGCCCTATCCTTGGTGCTCTTGGGGCTTCATTAGCCCAATCTGGCAACATCGTTGGTCCACTTCTCTTCTTCTTTGGATGGAACATCATCCGTATGGCCTTCTTATGGTATACCCAAGAATTTGGTTACAAAGCTGGTTCTGAAATTACTAAAGACATGTCAGGTGGTATCCTTCAAGACATCACTAAAGGGGCTTCAATCCTTGGTATGTTTATCCTTGCCGTACTTGTTCAACGTTGGGTATCCATCAACTTCACTATCGATCTTCCTGGTAAACAATTATCAGAAGGGGCTTATGTGGTCTTCCCAGACGGCGCTGTTAAAGGTGCTGAGTTGAAAACAATCCTTGGCCAAGCAATTAGTGGTATGAGTCTTGATAAAGTTCAAGCTCAAACCCTTCAAGGTCAGTTGAACTCACTTATCCCAGGTTTAGCTGGACTATTGCTTACATTCCTTTGCATGTGGTTATTGAAGAAAAAAGTTTCTCCAATCGCAATCATCATCGGCTTGTTTGCATTTGGTATCCTTGCTCACCTTGCAGGTATTATGTAATCAACCAATGGAAGTCTGAGATGAACTCAGGCTTCTTTTTTATTGACCACACAGGTTAAAAGCCGCTTAAAATATGATATAATAACTACAACTAAGCAGTGAAAGGAACTCAAATGGCTCAATCTTTAAACACAAGTGTCGAATACAAGACAAAGGCCGTCTCCTACCTTGGAATGGGAGGTAAAGTCGGTCACATCTTACTTGGTGACAAGGCCCTTGAATTTTACAACGATAAAAACGTGAATGATTATATTCAAATCCCTTGGACAGCTATTAATCAAATTGGTGCCAATGTGTCAGGAAAAAAAATCAGTCGCCACTTTGAAATTTTTACCGACCAAGGCAAGTTTTTATTTGCTTCCAAAGAATCTGGAAAAATCTTAAAAATCACCCGCCAGCATATTGGCAATGAGAAAGTGATCAAATTACCAACCTTGATTCAGACACTTATCAAGAAAATCTTTCGCAAATCAAAAAAATCAGAGTAGCCTAGCTAGCTCTGATTTTTTAATAGAAACTCTTAACTTTGTTTGAAAAATAGCAGAGCTGAACTCTTTTTTTCCAAAAGTTGTCACTCAGACATATTCTTCATCTTTTATTCTTCAAATGGAAAGGTAGTATCACCCCAAGCTAAGTCCCTATGAAAACCAAGGCATTTGAAGAGGAGGATTCGTCCCTTTTCAAGGACAAAAGCAAGGACGTAAATTAGAAAACTGACACCAAAAGATAAAGGAGGATAGGAGCATTAACAAGAGGTTCGGCACCCCCCCGAATAAGAACCTTCACTAGCAAGGGAGGAAGATACTCCAAATAGACTCCCAAGGTAGTGGGTGACACCATAAGAATAAAGGACAAAAGCAAACTATTAGGTTTAAACGTCATTTTAGCAAAAAGAATAAAGAGAGCAATAGATCCCAAAGTTAAGGTTGGTGAAACCTACCAGTACCAAATATCCCCTACCATAAATGTCATGGTATAGGTTGCGACTAAGGACAATACATAAGTTAGCATCAAATAGTTTATTTTTAAGGCATCTAGATTAATCCTTCTCAGGTAAACTCCAATAATATAGAAAATCATTAACCAAGTCATTTCAAAACTCTTGCTCAGTGAGAACTCTGCTACTCTGTTATTCATGTGAGAGCAGGCACCAGTGAAAAAACCAGTAACATTAAAATCACTAAATGCTTTAATTGGTGATTAGACATGGCTCTTAGACCGCCATCGATTATTGGCATAACAGTTAAGAAACCAAAATAGGTAGTCATATACCAATAGTTACCACTGACAATTGGGAACAAGGCTTGACACCAGTTACTTGCTGTAACAGGAAATCCGAGTAAGGCAAAAACCAAAGTCGTCCCAAATGTATAAAAAAAAACTTGAATCCAAATGGCTAATAATTGGAATACCTCTAATAAGACTACAAACCCATATAACCACTAATAAGAGCATAACAAGTAACCGCACCATAGACAAAAATCTGAATAGCCCAAATCGTGATAAAATAAGCATCTGTTTGCCCTTCAACGGTCGATCTTAAATCACCCTACCCTTTCCTAGGACATGCGTAATCACGATCATAAACGTGGAAATAATACATAAGAGATTCAAGCCGTAATGGTGTTTTTGAGAGGATACTTCTTTCTTCTGTAACATCATTTTAGTGTACCATAAGTTTTTTTCTAAAAAACCACTAATAAGTTATCTTACCTTTTTTCTTACCTGATGGATTTTTAGGAGAAAAGATAAGCTGATTTGAGTTTACTTTTTCCTAATTTTTGTTATAATAGTGCTAACGGATAAGTAATATCCTTTTTCCTTACAGAAAGTCTGTGGTCGCTGTGAACAGATAGGAAATCTGATATGAAATTCTACCGTGTTGCAAACAGAATAAGGATTAAGTGCACAGATTGTGAAGCTGGATGGAACCGCGCCAAAGCGCTCCAGCATCTTCATAAGCTGTGCTTTTTCTATCGTCAGAGAATCACAAGGTCCAACGGTCTCACTCAGCCTTGCTTCACTGACAGCTACTAATAACGATCTTAAAGGAGTTTATTTATGCTAGATCTTAAACGTATCCGTACCGATTTTGACGCTGTCGCTGCCAAATTAAAAACTCGCGGTGTTTCTGAAAACACCCTGACCCATCTCAAAGAACTTGATGAAAAACGCCGTGCCCTGTTGGTCCAATCAGAAGAATTAAAAGCTGAGCGTAATATTGCTTCTGCTGCGATTGCGCAAGCTAAACGTCAAAAAGAAGATGCCAGCCAACAAATTGCTGACATGCAAAAAGTCTCTGCTGACATCAAAGCCATTGACAATCAACTAGCTGATATTGACCAACAAGTGACTGAGATTATCACAGTCTTACCTAATACTCCTCATGATTCTGTTCCCCTAGGAGCTGATGAAGAGGATAATGTGGAAGTTCGCCGTTGGGGAACGCCTCGTGATTTTGATTTTGACATCAAGGCTCATTGGGATATTGGTGAGGACCTTGATCTTTTAGACTGGGAACGTGGGGCAAAGGTAACCGGTGCTCGTTTCTTATTCTATAAAAATCTTGGTGCTCGTTTGGAGCGTGCCCTTTACAACTTCATGCTTGATGAGCATATCAAAGAAGGTTATCAAGAAATCATCACGCCATACATGGTCAATCATGATTCCATGTTTGGAACTGGACAATATCCAAAATTCAAAGAAGACACCTTTGAACTAGCAGACACCAACTTTGTCCTTATTCCAACTGCCGAAGTGCCTTTGACTAATTATTACCGTGGAGAAATTCTAGAAGGCAAAGAATTACCAATTTACTTTACTGCAATGAGCCCATCTTTCCGTTCTGAAGCGGGATCTGCTGGTCGTGACACACGTGGTCTTATTCGCCTTCACCAATTCCATAAGGTTGAAATGGTTAAATTTGCTAAGCCAGAAGAATCTTACCAAGAATTAGAAAAAATGACAACTAATGCTGAAAATATTTTGCAAAAACTTGGCTTGCCATACCGTGTCATTACCCTTTGCACTGGTGACATGGGCTTCTCAGCTGCTAAAACCTATGACTTGGAAGTTTGGATTCCTGCACAAAACACCTACCGTGAAATTTCATCCTGTTCAAATACAGAAGACTTCCAAGCACGACGCGCTCAAATCCGTTACCGTGATGAAGCCGATGGCAAAGTCAAACTTCTTCATACCCTCAATGGTTCTGGACTTGCGGTTGGACGTACCGTTGCTGCCATTTTAGAAAACTACCAAAATGAAGATGGTTCTGTTACCATTCCCGAAGTTCTTCGTCCTTATATGGGAGGTCAAGACCTTATTTCACCAAAATAATGAAGGCATAGAGCTCATTGTTATCTGCAAAAGGTGTCAATGGATCCTTTATTTTACCTATAATCTAAAAATAACAAGTCCAAAAAGCTGAGATACACTCAGCTTTTTTCGTATGAAGTTTTTAAATTATAACCTCTGTTGTCAAACACAATGCAAAAAATCCTATTGAGTCTTCCCCTAATTAATAACACAGACTAAGGGAAAGAAGCTCAAAAGGATGTTGTTAATATTTACGAAAGCGTTGGTAGCGCTCATCCAATAATTGGTCCAATGGTTTGGCTTGCAAGTTAGCCAGTTGTTCGACGAGGTTAGCTTTAATCATGTCAACGATTTCACTTGAAAAGTAACCATGTTCTGGAATAATACGATCTACTATTCCCATTTGATACAGTTCGCCTGCTGTAATCTTCATCAATTCAGCAGCTTCTGTCGCCCTTGAACCGTCCTTCCATAAAATAGAAGCAAAACCTTCTGGACTAAGGACTGCATACATAGTATTTTCAAGCATCCAAACTTGGTCTGCAACAGCCAAGGCTAGGGCACCACCCGATCCGCCTTCTCCAATAATGATGGCAATAATAGGAACCTTGAGGTCACTCATTTCCATCAAATTCTTAGCGATGGCTTCCCCTTGACCACGTTCCTCCGCACCAACTCCCGGATAAGCTCCTGCTGTATTGATAAAGGTGACAACAGGACGTCCAAATTTTTCCGCCTGTTTCATTAAGCGTAGGGCTTTTCGATAACCTTCTGGATTGGGCTGACCAAAATTCCTTGCCAAATTATCCTGCAAATTCTTACCTTTTTGAACACCAATGACCGTAACAGGTTGTCCCGCCAGGTAAGCCAAACCACCTACAATAGCACCATCATCTGAAAAATGACGATCCCCATGCAATTCTATAAAGTCATCAAAAACAAGACTTGCATAATCCAAAGTCGTTAAACGCCCTTGATCGCGCGCTTCTTTTAGAACTTTTGATACAACTGTCATTGGCTACCTCCATGAAATGCTACCAAATGGGCAATCTTGTCTCGCAACTCTGTTCGTTTCACAATAGCATCTACAAAACCATGATCTTGTAGAAATTCTGCTTTTTGGAAATCATCTGGCAAGTTCTCGCGAACTGTAGTCTCGATGACACGACGACCTGCAAAACCAACCAAGGATTGAGGCTCTGCCAGAATAATATCCCCTTCCATGGCAAAACTAGCTGTTACCCCACCAGTGGTTGGGTCTGTCAAAATAGTCAAGTAAAACAAACCTGCATTAGAATGCCGTTTCACAGCTGCAGAGACTTTGGCCATTTGCATGAGGCTCATGATACCCTCTTGCATACGAGCGCCTCCTGAAGCTGTAAAAATCACCACTGGCAAGTTTTCTTCAATAGCCAATTCAAACAATCGGGTAATCTTTTCCCCGACAACTGTTCCCATACTAGCCATAATAAAATGAGAATCCATAATGGCAAGGGCAATTTGTTGTCCTTTTACCATTGCCTTCCCTGTCAAGACAGCCTCATGCAGGCCAGTTGTTTCCTTGGCTTTTTGTAATTTTTCCTGATAACCTGGAAAATGTAAAGGATCTTTAGTTTCAATACTGGTAAATAGTTCTTGGAAAGAGCCTTCATCAACTGTTAACGCCAATCGCTCTTGGGCAGAAATCCTAAAATTGTAAGAACAGGTTGGGCAAATCTTTGCCAAACCCAAGTCTTTCTTGTAAATCATGTGCTTACAAGCTGGGCATTTGGCAAAGAGTTCATCAGGAACTTCTGGGATATTGTGGCTAACGGAACCTTTGAGCGAATTATTGGGAGTAATACGGATGTATTTATCTTTTTTACGAAATAAGGCCATATTTTCTCCTAATCTTTATTGTAATGTGGCAAGAATGTTTCCATTAAGAAAGAGGTATCATAATCTCCTGCAATCACTCGCTTATCTGAAATCAAATCTAGCTGGAAATCTGTGTTGGTGATAATGCCTTCAATTTCCAATTCAAATAAGGCACGTTGCATTTTCATCAGGGCATCAAAACGATTATCTCCATGAACGATGATTTTAGCAATCATGCTGTCATAATAAGGAGGAATGGCATAGCCATTGTAAACAGCTGAATCGACTCGTAAGCCTACACCGCCACTTGGTAAGTACAAATCTGTAATCTTCCCCGGACTTGGTGCAAAATTAAAGGCAGGATTTTCTGCATTGATACGGCATTCAATGGCATGTCCTGTGATGGTGACCTCTTCCTGAGAAACCGAAAGTGGGTGTCCTGCAGCAATTCGAATTTGTTCTTTGACAATATCCACACCTGTCACAAATTCAGTTACAGGATGCTCAACTTGAACCCGAGTATTCATTTCCATGAAATAGAATTCCCCACTATCTTCGTCCAACAAGAACTCAACAGTCCCTGCATTTTCATAGGCCACAGCTTGGGCTGCTCGAACAGCAGCTTGTCCCATTTTCTGTCGAAGGGTATTTCCAATAGCAATTGATGGACTTTCTTCCAAAACTTTTTGATTATTACGCTGTAACGAACAGTCCCGTTCTCCCAAGTGAATAATCGTTCCATGGGAATCACCTAAAATCTGCACCTCAATATGTCTAGCTGGGTAAATCACTTTTTCCAGATACATAGCACCATTTCCGAAAGCACCCAAGGCTTCTTGACTAGCAGCATTGAAAGCTGCCTCTAAATCCGCCTCTGTTTCCACTTTCCGAATACCTTTACCACCACCACCTGCTGATGCTTTTAACATAACAGGATAGCCAATCTTATTAGCAATAATCAAGGCTTCTTGGGCATTGAAAACTTCACCATCTGAACCAGGAATAACGGGTACACCTGCCTTAATCATTTCAGAACGGGCATTGATTTTATCCCCCATTTTGTCCATAACCGATGCAGATGGACCGATAAATTTAATATTCATCTCTTCACACATGGTAGCGAACTTTGAGTTTTCACTTAAAAAACCAAACCCTGGGTGAATCGCTTGGGCTCCTGTCACAATAGCTGCTGACAAGACCGAATTCATATTAAGATAGGATTCCTTGGAACGGGCAGGCCCAATACAGATGGCTTCGTCTGCCAAAATCGTGTGCAGAGCTTCCTTATCCGCTTCTGAATAAACGGCAACTGTGGAAATCCCTAATTCTCGTGCAGCACGAATGATACGCACTGCAATTTCACCACGATTGGCAATTAAGATTTTTTTAAACATAAGGGTTTCTTCCTCCGCAGAACAGTCATTCTCATTGTCCGAAAGCAAAGGTCAATGTTCCGCTTGCCGCTAGCTTGCCATCAACTTCTGCCTTAGCTTCAACGACAGCAATGGTACCGCGACGCTTGATAAGGGTCGCTGTCATCACAAGCTGATCACCTGGAACAACTTGTTTTTTGAACTTCACTTTATCCATTCCAGCGTAAAAGACCAACTTGCCTTTATTTTCTTCTTTTGACAATTCTAAGACACCAGCCGTCTGTGCTAGAGCTTCCATAATAAGAACGCCTGGCATCACTGGATACTGGGGGAAATGCCCGTTGAAAAAAGGCTCATTGATGGTGACATTTTTAATGGCAACAATGTGGTCGTCTGAAACGTCTAACACTCGATCAACCAATAACATTGGGTAACGATGAGGCAAAGCTGCTTGAATTTCTCTAATATCCATCATTTAATCCGCACCAATCCTTGTCCAAACTCAATAACATCCTCGTTTGCCACCAAGATTTCTGTAACCACACCATCACATGGAGCAGGTACTTCATTCATGACCTTCATAGCTTCGATAATCACAAGGGTTTGCCCCTTTTTAACCATATCACCTACCGCCACAAATGGTGGCTTATCTGGAGCGGATGCCAAATAAGCTACCCCAACCAGTGGACTTTCAACAATATCTCCCTCAGCTGCAAGAGGTTCAGCCTGTGACTGCTTCTCGACAAGTACCTCCTTAACTGGTGTTGAGACTTGAGTAGAAACTTCCGAAGCTACTGGATTCGGAGCAAGGGGTAGCTGTGGTGCAGGTATTACTTGCTCTTGGCTGGGTGCAGATTGAACGAAGTGTTGTTCATTTTTACTAAAGGCTAACTCGCCTTCACTTGTTTTGAATGAAAATTCACGTAGACTTGAGCTATCAAATTGAGCCATCAAATCCTTGATTTCTTGAATATTCACTTTAGTCCTCCCAACGCTTGAATGCTAGTACCGCATTGTGACCACCAAAACCAAAGGTATTTGAAATGGCATACTTGATAGCTGCTTCTTTTCCTTGCCCAAAGATGACATTTGCTTCAATATCTTCTGACAAGGCTTGAGTACCAGCCGTCATTGGAACATAGTTATGACGTATAGCTTCAATAGTTGCAATAGCTTCCACAGCTCCTGCAGCACCAAGAAGATGACCTGTAAATGATTTGGTTGAAGACACTGGAACGTCCTTACCAAGAACAGCTACAATCGCTTGGCTCTCGCCTTTTTCATTAGCTGGCGTTGATGTTCCGTGCGCATTAACATAGTCAATGTCATCAGCTTCAATACCGGCTTCTTGCAAGGCTAAATGAATGGCTTTACGAGCTCCCAAGCCTTCTGGATGTGGTGAGGTCATGTGATAAGCATCGCAGGTATTGCCATAACCAACAATCTCTGCTAAGATTGTTGCCCCACGTTTTTGAGCATGTTCAAGACTTTCTAAAACAAGCATTCCTGACCCTTCTCCCATGATAAAGCCATTGCGGTCTTTATCAAATGGAATAGAACTTCTACTTGGATCCTCAGTTGTTGATAAGGCTGTCAGGCTTTGGAAACCAGCAATGGCAAATTTTGTAATGGCCGCTTCGGAGCCACCAACCATCATGACATCTTGAATTCCAAATTTAATAGCGCGGAAGGCATCTCCAATTGCATCATTTGAAGAAGCGCAGGCAGTATTAATTGATTTACATACTCCTTGTGCTTTCAATTTCATGGCAACATTACCTGCAGCCATATTTGGCAAGGCTTTTGGCAAGGTCATTGGTTTCACACGTTTTGGCCCTTTTTCATGTAGGCGAATGACTTGTTCTTCAATCTCTTGGATACCACCAATCCCTGAAGCAACAATGACTCCAAAACGGTCAGCATCAATAGTGTCAATATCTAAACCAGCATGCTCAACAGCTTCCATAGCCGCATAAAGAGCATATAAGGAATACCTGTCGAAACGGTTTAGATCTTTTTTTACAAAGTACTTATCAAAAGGAAAATCTTGAATTTCAGCTGCATTTTTGACCGCATAATCGGTTGTGTCAAATTTGGTAATAGGGCCAATACCGATTTGACCAGTTTTCAGATTGTTCCAAAATGTTTCAGGATCATGCCCGATTGGAGATGTTAAGCCATAACCTGTTACAACTACTCTTTTAAATGTCATTTCACTACGTCTCCTTATTGCATTGTCATTCCGCCATCAATAGCGATAACTTGTCCTGTAATATAATCTTGTTCAGCCAAGAAACTCGCTAGTTGAGCAACCTCTTGCGCTTTTCCGATACGTTTCATTGGGATTTGACCTAAAATTTGCTCCTGCATTTTTTCAGGGAGGACACCTGTCATATCAGACTCGATAAAACCTGGTGCAATAGCATTCACTCGAATGTTACGAGCAGCAACTTCACGGGCAACAGATTTGGTAAAGCCAATCAATCCTGCTTTAGAAGCTGCATAGTTCGCTTGTCCAACATTACCTGTTAAACCAACCACACTAGAGACATTAATGATAGCTCCTTGGCGAGCCTTAGTCATTGGTTTTAGTACCGACTGAGTCATGTTAAAAGCACCAGTCAAATTGATTTTCAAGACACGTTCAAAATCTTCTTCCGTCATTTTGAGCATCAATTTATCATTGGTAATACCAGCATTGTTCACTAAAACATCAATCGAACCTAAGCTCTCAATCGCTTCATTAACCATACGTTTGGCATCTGATGATTCTGAAACATCTCCAGAAATAGCAACAACTGTTACACCATAATCGGCAAAGCTGGCGATAAGCTCTTCAGAAATAGCAGAGCGACCATTCAAGACAATATTAGCCCCTAAGCTAGCAAATTGATGAGCCATCGCTAAACCGATACCTCTTGTTGAACCTGTAATAAAGATATTTTTTCCTTTAATTTCCATGAGTTTCCTCTCTATCTATTTAAAAATGAGCGTAGGCCTACCATATCCTCAATACTGTTACATGGCAACTGCTTGTCAATTTTTTTTACAAAACCTGTCAAAACCTTGCCTGGGCCAATCTCAATAGCCTGAGTTACCCCATTTGCTGTCAAGGTAGCTATGCTGTCATAGAAACGAACAGGTTCCATCACCTGACGGGCCAACAATTCGGGGATACGGTCTTTTTCCATAATACTAGCTTCGGTATTACCAACAAGGGGAATTTTGAAGTCATTGAAGTTATACCGTTCCAATTCCCAAGCTAATAAACGACTGGCTGGTTTTAACAAAGCCGTGTGGAAGGGACCTGACACGTTTAAGGGAATCAGTCGTTTGACACCTCTTTCCTTTAATAATTCAACCGCAACATTTACAGCATCTGTTTGACCACCAATCACAATTTGACTAGGAGTATTATAGTTTGCTGGAGCAACCACTCCATGTTCAGCAGCTATTTGACAGACTTCTTCAATCACTTTGGCGTCCGTATTCATGACCGCAACCATTTTCCCAGAACCTACTGGAGCAGCATCTTCCATCAAGCGACCTCTCTTAGCAACCAGAGCCAAGGTGTCTTCAAAAGAAAGCGCTCCTGATGCCACCAATGCTGAATATTCTCCTAGAGAAAGACCTGCTACCATGTCTGGCTTAATGTGATGCAAGCCCAAAACACGATAGATGGCAATTGATGATGTCAAAATAGCTGGTTGAGTGTAGCTGGTTTGATTTAATTTTTCTTGGTTACTATCAATCAAACGGCGTAAATCATACCCTAATACTTGACTAGCTTGATCAAAAGTGTCACGGACAATAGCAAAATTATCATAGAAATCTCTTGCCATCCCTAATTTTTGAGCACCTTGACCAGCGAATAAAAAGGCTGTTTTTGTCATTGTCATCATCCTTTATTTTGTTAATTTAGTTATCTAAAGAAATAGATTGCCAGCGCTTGGACTCTTCTTGAATAACTTGAGCTGCACCATAATAAATATCTTTTAAAATGGCCTCACAACTTTCTTCTTCCTTAACAAGACCAGCAATCTGACCTGCCATAACCGAACCATTGACCACATCACCATCAACAACTGCATTGCGAAGTGAGCCCGCCCCCATTTCTTCAATATCATCTGCTGTCTTTTGGTCGGTCAAAAATTCTTTTTCAGCCTTGGCATAAGCTGAGGTCAATTTGTTTTTTATAGAACGAACAGGATGACCTACAACCTGAGCAGAAATCACCGTATCAATATCTTTAGCTTTCAAGATTTTGTCTTTGAAGTTTTGGTGCGCATTAGATTCTTTGGCGACAACAAAGCGAGTTCCGACCTGGACAGCTTCTGCACCTAGCATAAAGGCTGCTGCTGCTCCGTGGCCATCAGCAATCCCTCCTGCTGCAACAACAGGAATAGATACTGCTTCAACCACTTGTCTCACAAGAGTCATGGTCGTTAATTTACCAATGTGTCCTCCAGCTTCCATACCTTCAGCGATCACTGCATCAACACCTAATTTTTCCATCCGTTTCGCAAGAGCCACACTTGGAACAACTGGAATAACAATTATTCCCGCCTGATGCAACCGCTCCATGTACTTCCCTGGATTTCCTGCACCTGTTGTGACAACTTTGACACCTTCTTCAATAACCAAATCAACAATATCATCGGCAAAAGGTGACAAGAGCATAATATTTACACCAAAGGGTTTGTCAGTAATGGCCTTGACGCGATCAATATTGGCTTTAACAACTTCTTTTGGAGCATTACCACCGCCAATGATTCCTAAACCACCGGCATTGGATACTGCACCTGCTAGGTCTCCATCAGCAACCCAAGCCATACCTCCTTGAAAAATGGGATAATCAATATTAAGTAATTCTGTAATATGTGTTTTCATAATAACTTTCTATAAACAATAAGGAGAATAATTTGATAATCAAACTATCATGGTAAGAAGAAAGAGCGAGTTAGATCCCAAAAAGAGTCTAATCTCACCCCAACGGTTTGACTAATGCCTATTATCTTGTCCAGTTATGATAGGGACATGGGCAGCTAACATTTAACACGTTGCTGCTATATCAGTCATTCCTAGATTTATTTTGTTTTCTCTTCAACGTAAGCAACAAGGTCACCAACAGTGTTCAAGCCTTCTTCAGTTTCAATTTGGATATCAAAGGCATCTTCAATCTCTGAGATAACTTGGAAAACATCAAGTGAATCTGCGTCAAGATCATCAAAAGTTGTTTCCAAAGTCACTTCTTCTGTTTCCTTACCAAGTTCCTCAACGATAATTTCTTGTACTTTTTCAAATACTGCCATTTTTATTTCTCCTTAAAAAATATAAATTTATTTTTATAAATGTGCTAGGCACATGATATAACTAGATTTTAACAATTAGACTTCCCCATGTCAAACCTCCACCAAAACCGGAAAATAAGACCTTTTGGCTACCATCTAATTTAATCTGCCCCTTTTGGACAGCCTCTGACAAGAGAATTGGGATACTCGCTGCACTTGTATTTCCGTAATGCATCATGTTTTCAAGAAATTTCTCTCGAGGGAGGTCGATTTTACGAGCCATTTTGTCAAGAATACGACGATTGGCTTGGTGCAAGAGCAGATAATCCAAGTCTTCTTTGGCTAGACCTGACTGTTCAATGATTGATGAAATATTTTTGGACACATCTCTAATCGCAAAATCAAAGATGGCACGTCCATCCATTTGAATGGTAGTTCTTGCTTCTTCGCTAATGGAAAAGGGAGAGGATAGACTAGTCTGACCAGAAGTCAAACTCCGTCCACGAGCCCCATCAGTATGTAAGGCTTCTGCTAATACATGCTTGTCTTGACTGGCTTCTAGCAAGATACCCCCTGCCCCATCTCCGAAGAGAACAGCTGTACTTCTATCCTCCCAGTCAAGCAATTTTGATAAAGTCTCTGCCCCAATCACCATTCCCTTCTGATAAGCACCCGATGAAATAAGTTTATCAGCCATGGCCAAAGCAAAGACAAATCCACTACAAGCAGCTGTCATATCAAAGGCAAAGGCTCTCGTAGCACCAATAGTCGCTTGAACTTTTGCCGCTGTTGAAGGCATTGTAGCATCTGAACTAATAGTAGCAACGATAATAAAATCAATAAGATCCGCCTCTAAACCAGACCTTGCCAAGAGTTGCTCTGCAACTCGACTAGCCAAATCACTGGTCATTTCATCCCTGGTAATATGTCGCTGTGCAATTCCTGTCCGAGAAAAAATCCACTCATGACTGGTATCCATTATGTTTGCTAAATCATCATTGGTCACTAGCTGTTCAGGAACGTAGTGAGCCACCTGACTGATTTTCGAAAAGACCATTTAAACCAAATCCTCCAAAAATTGATGTAGGTTGCCTAGTCCGCGCATCAGCGCTTGCATCTCTTCGTCACTCATATCAGCAATCACATGACCAACCATGTTTTTGTGAAACTTAGCATGAAGGCGATCCAAAAGGCGACCTTTTTTTGTTAGTGACAGGTAAACAACCCGTCTGTCTGAACTTGACCGCCTTCTTTCGATGTAGCCTTTTGCTTCCAGTTTATTCAAGCTAGTGGTTACCGTTCCTAATGTTACCATTAGTTCTCTGGCAATGTCACTTGGCGTCACCTGATCATATTTTCCAATAATCTCAATGGTGTGCATCTCTTTTAATGAGACATCACTAAACTGACTCGTCTTTAGGCTCATTTCTTCAATAACCAAGATACGATTGAAAATATCAACCAAGTATTGGTTAATTTTGTCATATTCCAAGTAAACACCTCCTAGCAATAAACTTTGACAATCAAAGTATATCAAAGGTCAAAGCTTTTTGCAAGCATTGATGTCTTACTTTCCTTGGAAATTCGGTCGTCGTCTCTCTCCATAAGCTCTAACACCTTCTTTGAAATCTTCTTTGAAGGCTAGTTCTTCTTGAATATCAAGTTCTTTCTTAGCATAATCTTCCCAGCCTGTAAAAAAACTCTGCCATACCAAAGTCTTCATTCCAGCGTAGGAATTGGAAGACCCGCGTCTCAACCGTTTTAAGAGTTGAAGACAAGCTTTGTCTAACTTATCGGATTCGGCTGTACGATAAACAAAGCCATAGTCAAGACCTTTTTCTGCTGTTACTCCCTCACCAGTCATGACAAGATGGGTGGCGCGGTTCAGTCCAACTGCACGTGTTAGCAAGAAGAGACCACCCGCATCAGGTGCCAAGCCAACATTAACAAAGGCTTGAATAAATTTTGTTTGCGAGCTAGCAATGCAAAAATCGACTGCTAAAGCAATATTAAATGCTGCACCAGCTACTGCACCATCAGCACAAAGAATAACTGGTTTAGGCAGCTGCTTAATTGCAAATGAAATTTCTTGAACCAGCTCAGCAATTTTAACCAATGACTGGACATCATCCTTTTCAACAGCAGCTTGCATCTCAACCAAATCCCCACCAACTGAAAAAATTTTCCCATTGGCTTTAATCAGTAAAAAGCGCACAGAAGACTGCTGCTTAACTTCCACCAATGCTTCTAAAATTTCTTGACAGATCGGAATGTTAAACCCATTAGATACCTCTGGACGGTTTAAGGTTAGAGTCGCAAGGTCGTCTTCAATGTCAAAGATGATATGTTTAAACTGCATAACAGCCCTCTTTTCTGATAACTTATTTGAAAACAAAATTATTTTATTTTAAAATGATTTGATAATCAAATTAATTACCTAAATATGATACACCAGATTGAGGACTTTGGCAAGAAAAAAATGAGTTTTAACATCAAAAATGCCTCCCACCTTGATTTTAATAAGAAAAAACGCAGCTTTCAAAAAAGCATTCGTTTAATTCTTTTAAATATCTTCTAAAGCATCTTTGACCTTATCAAAGAATCCTTTTTTCTTGGGATGGAGAGGTTGCTCACCACTTGCCTCAGCAAAAGCCCTTAAAGCTTCTTTTTGAGCTTCATTGAGTTTGGTTGGAGTGACAATATTGACTGTCACATGCTGATCACCTTGGCCACCACCACGGAGCTTTGGTGCCCCTTTGCCTTTGAGACGGAAGGTTTTACCTGTTTGTGTTCCTGCTGGGATAGCCATTTCAACATCGCCATGGACTGTTGGAATATCTACAGTATCCCCTAAGGCTGCCTGAGTGAAAGTGATATTCAGACTGTAATAAATCGTCGAACCATTTCGCTCAAATTTCTTACTTGGTAAGACATTTAAAATGACAAATAGATCACCATAAGGTCCACCATTAAAACCAGCCTCACCTTGTCCTTGAAGACGAATTTGCTGACCAGTTTCCACACCTGCTGGAATTTTGACGGAAACTTTGTGGACTTTCTTTTCATGACCAGTCCCATGACAGGTTGGACACGGTTCTTTAATTTCTTGTCCACTACCATGACAGACATCACAAGTCACTTGACGACGCATCATACCTAGGGGTGTTTGTGTATCAACCGTCATCACACCTGAACCGTGACACTTACGACAGGTCACTGGACTAGTACCAGGTTTTGCACCTGACCCTGCACAGGTGCCACAAGTTGCTTCACGGTTATAGCTAACTTCTTTTTCAACACCAAAAACAGCCTCTTCAAAAGACAAATTGACACGGTACTGTAAGTCATCGCCTTGACGAGGAGCATTAGGGTTGCGCATGCCACCGCCACCAAAGAAACTTGAGAAAATGTCTTCAAAGCCGCCAAAGCCAGCACCATCAAAGCCACCAAAACCGCCCGCTCCACTACCGAAGCCACCATTAGCACCCGCAGCTCCATATTGGTCATAAGCGGCACGTTTTTGAGAGTCGCTTAGCGTTTCATAGGCCTCTTGGACATCCTTATATTTTTGCTCTGCACCTGCTTCTTTATTGATGTCTGGATGGTATTTTTTGGACATCTTACGGTAAGCTTTTTTAATGTCGTCTTGGGAGGCATCCTTAGAAACCCCCAAACGATCGTAAAATTCAGTATTGTTCATAATTAAGATACCAAGCCCGAAAAAAGCAAAGTGACAATAGGAAATCGACAGAAAATCCTGATTTTCTAAACGATTCATCTTTTTCACACAGCTTTTAGGGCGGGTTCGTTTCCTTTCTATATAAAGGTTCTTCTCTCGATAAATTCCTAAGAAATAGGAGTTTTGACGTCAGACGACTTGCGTCCAAAGAAAAACAATCTTTTTAGCACAGTCCGTAGCTCATGTTCAATTAAGAACACTTGCCTTCCTTTCTGTGAGTTTCATCTTTTTTCAACAAACTCCTTAAGTGGCGTGATCGTCAGCAGTCGCTTATTGCCTATCATGACTTATAATCAAGCCCTAAGGTCTTTCCCCATCAAATAACACAACTGTCATCTGACCTTCACCACGTTGGAGTTGCCCATATCTGCGGTCTCCGACCCCGTCGCTTTCGCTTTTCCCACGACCTAATACATCTTTTTTACAGTCTTCGGTCGCTTTCTAGCCAAAAACAGAGGCTGGGGCAACCTCTGAATTTGTAGCTTATTATGACGCGTGTCATGTGATTCGATAGTAACCACTTTTCGAATTAACATGAATTCGAGCTCTCCAATTTCTTGGCTTGAGATAAAAAGGTCCCCCGAACCTTAACCGTCCGCTCTCTGTCTCTAGGTTCACAGGCTAAAATAGTCCATAGAGCCTACTACTCGATTGGCATTTCCATCTCATGGGATAAAACAGTTCAGTGGACGGCATCACTTTTTGTTTCAGGGTTCGGGATAAAAATGTCTAGTAGACATTTTTATTTTTCCGTAAATTCGCCATCTACAACGCCGTCATCATTTGATGAATCACTTGCTTGAGCACCTTCTGCACCTTGTGCTGCTTGTTGAGCTGCAGCAGCTTGTTCGTACATTTTAACGGCTAAGGCTTGTGCTTTTTCATTAAGGGCTTCAAGTTTAGCCTTCATGTCGTCAAGGTTGCCAGATTCTTGAGCTTTCTTCAAGTCATCAAGAGCTGCTTGAGCGGCATCACGCTCTGTATCAAAACCTTTACCTTCAGTTTCTTTGATGGTTTTTTCAGTAGCAAAGATAGCTTGGTCAACTTCGTTTTTAAGATCAACTTCCTCTTTACGTTTTGCATCTGCTTCAGCATTTGCTTCTGCGTCTTTCATCATACGGTCAATTTCTTCTTCTGAAAGACCGTCATTTGACTTGATAACGATGTGTTGTTCTTTTTGCGTACCAAGGTCTTTTGCTTTTACAGAAACAATACCATTTTTATCAATATCAAAGGTTACTTCGATTTGTGGAATACCACGAGGAGCTGCAGGAATATCAGTCAATTGGAAACGTCCAAGAGTCTTGTTATCTGCTGCCATTGGGCGTTCACCTTGAAGAACGTGGATGTCAACAGCTGGTTGGTTGTCCGCTGCTGTTGAGAAGACTTGTGATTTAGATGTTGGGATAGTGGTGTTGCGGTCGATAAGTTTTGTGAAGACACCACCCATGGTTTCGATACCAAGTGACAATGGTGTCACGTCAAGAAGCACAACGTCTTTGACATCACCAGTAATGACACCACCTTGGATAGCAGCACCCATAGCAACCACTTCATCAGGGTTAACTGATTTGTTTGGTTCTTTACCTGTTTCAGCTTTAACCGCTTCAACAACTGCTGGGATACGTGTTGATCCACCAACAAGGATAACTTCATCAATTTCTGATAATGACAAGCCTGCATCTGAAAGGGCTTGGCGAACTGGTGTTTTCGTACGTTCTACAAGGTCACGAGTAAGGTCATCAAATTTAGCACGTGACAAGCTCATTTCCAAGTGGAGAGGTCCACTTGCACCAGCAGTGATAAATGGCAATGAAATTTGAGTTTGAGTGACACCTGACAAATCTTTCTTAGCTTTTTCAGCAGCATCTTTCAAACGTTGAAGCGCCATTTTGTCTTGAGAAAGGTCAATACCATTTTCTTTTTTGAATTCTTCGACTAAGAAATCAATGATTTTTTGGTCAAAGTCATCACCACCAAGTTTGTTATCACCAGCAGTCGCGAGTACGTCGAAGACACCGTCACCCAGTTCAAGGATAGATACGTCAAAGGTACCACCACCAAGGTCAAATACCAAGATTTTTTCTTCTTTATCTGTTTTGTCAAGACCGTAAGCAAGAGCTGCTGCTGTTGGTTCGTTGACAATACGTTCTACTTCAAGACCAGCAATTTTACCAGCATCTTTAGTCGCTTGACGTTGCGCATCGTTGAAGTAAGCAGGAACTGTGATAACCGCTTTAGTCACTTTTTCACCAAGATAGTCTTCAGCATAACCTTTAAGGTATTGAAGAATCATAGCTGAGATTTCTTGTGGTGTGTATTCTTTACCATTTGCAGCAACTTTTTCAGAAGTACCCATTTTTGATTTGATTGAGATAATGGTATCTGGGTTTGTGACTGCTTGACGTTTTGCAGCATCACCAACAATGATTTCACCATTTTTGAAAGAGACAACAGATGGTGTTGTACGGTTTCCTTCTGGGTTAGCAATGATTTTTGATTCAGATCCTTCAAGAACTGCGACTGCTGAGTTAGTTGTACCTAAGTCAATACCGATAATTTTACTCATGTTTATTTCCTCTTCTGAATTTTATTTTCTTTTGATTGTTCCCTTAGGAGGTTGGGACACCAGCAAACCTTCGGTTTCATGGCTAACTGTTGAGCCTAGAGTCTCAAAAGTTTCCAAGTAATAGCTCTTTTAAAGGGCTCTTACCCTTACCTCAGCGGGGACAAATCCAATAACACTCACTACGTTCGCTTCATTGCTAGCGCAGTTAAATGAACGTTTTAATATTGTCATTTCTTAGTTTACTGACATTTCGGTCAAGTGAGATAGCTCAATTGAGCAGGCGCTAAAAGCATCGTGATAAAAATAAGTCTTCCTGAGGGTAAACACACATCATTGGTTTCCTATTTTCTTTTCGCTTTTTACGCCCTTTGCATCTTAATTATAAACTACCACCATGGCTGGTCTTAGCAAGCGCTCATGGAGTTTGTAGCCTTTTTGGAAAACTTGTGCAATGCTATCTGCTGGGTGGTCATCGTCTGCTGGCAAGGTTTGAACAGCCATATGGAGATTGTGATCAAAGCTTTCTACAGCCACTTCTTCAATCCCTTCTTCTTTAAGGGCTTGAACAAGGCTCTCTTGAACCATTTCAAGGCCTTTTTTGACATCGTCTGTCAGCCCTTCAACAGCTAAAGCACGTTCTAAATTATCAAGGCTTGGGAGAATTTTTTTCGCTAAGTCTTGCGAACGGTAACGTTGCAAGTTTTGACGTTCTTCGTTGGCACGGCGTTGAATGTTTTGCATCTCAGCGTGAGCGCGGAGGTACTTGTTTTCAAAGTCTTCTGCGCGTTCATTAGCCAATTCCAAGTCTGTTTTCTCAGGAGTTTCTTCAACGACGTTATCTTTTGTCTCTTCAGTTGTCTCAACAACCTCGTCGATAGCTTCTTGCTTGACCTGTTCTTTTTTTTCTTTTTTTGACAAGGGCTATACCTCTTTCTTATATTTTCAATCAATAAGCTGCGCTAGTTAACTTCATAGTGATTACTATTCAAATAACGGTAGTAATCTCTTAATTTAACTGCCAGAATACGTCCGATAACATTCATCAAACTGACACTACGGCGATAATCCATATCAATCGGTCCGATTAGGCTAAGCAGCCCAAAACCACGATAAGGAATTAAAAATTTGTAAGTCAACAGGGTGACATTGGCCAGAGCTGCTTCTCGACTTTCTGCCACTTGAACGATCGCCATATCATCTTCTGCCATGCTCTGCCTAATTGACAGGGCCAACTGTTGCTCATGGTCAAGAAATTGATAGGTAGCTAAGCCAGCATAATCAAGAGAAGCTACCTTTCCTGAAACAAAAATCGTTTCTTGGAAAAGACCAGCAAAGATGTAAGCAAACAGATCCAAGACGTTGTCTGTCACTGTGAAATACTTTTGAACAACCTGTGGAATTTCTGTTCGTAATTTATAATGAACAGCCATCACGTCCCTACCTAATAGACGCTCATCCACAATTTCCTTGAGAACTAAAAGGTCTTTGCTAAGGAAATTTTTGGGAATGGCAAACTGAACGGTTAAGGGTTTTGATTCGTCCAAGGTAAGCACAGCTAAGGCATCATGATTGGACAATTGAACAATATCAAAGGCCGTTAATTTTTGCCTAGCAGGTTCCACATCTAAAATTACAGCCGTATAGCCCGTAATTTCTGCTAAAATTTGACTGGCCTTAGCCAGAAGATCTTCCAGTCTAAAGGCTTCAAAATCAAAGGCTTTGACCATCTGATAGACATCTTGTTCATCAATGCTATCTAAACTTAGTGAGTGTTCCACAAAATACTTAAACCCTGCAGCACTCGGCATCCGTCCGCTAGAAGTATGTGCTTTTTCAAGGAGGCCCAGTTTTTCCAGCTTAGCCATGTCATTTCTGATAGTAGCACTACTAGAATCTATAACAGACTGTAAAGCTTTTGAGCCGACTGGTTCATGGGTCTGCGTAAACAATTCCACAATAAGGTTTAAGATGTCGTTTTGACGCTCGGTAATCACAAACCAACCACTTCCTTTCACTTAGCACTCTATGTATCAGACTGCTAATTTATAATTCCATTATACTCCTTCCAACACGCATGTCAAGGGAAAAACTCAAAAAATTAGCACTCTTTTCAAAGAGTGCTAATTCTATTGATCATAGCTTGTTAAATTCTTGTCCTCAATGACTTGAATCAAACGTTTTGCGTAAGTTTTATCATCGGGGTGAAGATAGTCTTGTAAGCTTTGAGCTGGAATTTTATAGCCTTTTTCTGTTGCTAGACTTCGGTACAAGCCTTTGTCAGCGATGTTCCCTTGGCTAAGCATGCTTAGGTAATCTCTGATAGCACTTTCTCTATCTTTATAAACAGCATACCTAATTTTTCGGTTGTTTTGCTTAGGAGATTTTAATGTAATGGCTGCCTGTCCCACTGCTGCTTCTTTGTTAAAGAGATTATGATACTTAGCAGCTAGCAAGGTCTTGCCATCTTTGGTGTCTAACAGGATTTGGCCAATCAAAACAGAGGGGCTGACTCCATAATACTCTGCCAGAGGCTTCACTTCTGGACCAATGCTTTGAATCAGTTGCTCTTGGGTGTAGCCTACCTTAATCTCTTTGGTGGCGCTAGCCGTTCTTCCATTAACAAGCAGAGGGCCAATCATCAAAATCAAAAAGAAGAGTAGGAGCCCTACAAAATAGGGTAATTTCAGTCGGCTTCTCATCATTTCTCCTTCAAAGCAGTGATATATTCTTCTAGAGTAAGGTTATGCTGGGTCATATAACGGGCTGAGGCCTTCCCCACATAACGGTAATGCCAATCCTCATAACCAACCCCTGTGCTTTGTTTTTTCCCATCTGGAAACCGCAGCACAAAACCATATTCAGGTGCTATTTTTTGAACAGCCTTGGCTACTTGTGGATCGCTAGCATTTAAGCTATCTACGGTACTCATATCAATAGCTAGTCCTGTCTGGTGTTCACTGGCACCTGCTGGCTGAGAATAGGTCTGCACCAAAGCTTCCGCAGCTTCTTGTGTTAAACTAGGATCCTTGGCCATTTCTTGGCTAAGATAAGATTGATAAAGCTCCGCTTGATAGGCTACTGAGCGATAGCCTGAAATAAGGTGTTCTTGAGGGTCAATGGCTTGAGCTGCCGCTAAAAAATCAGCGGTAGCTTGTTCAATGCGTTTGTCAACAGAAATGCCATTCACGTCAACCAATTCTGGGCTCATTTCCTCAGTGATATGGTCACGATTGACCAAGACCAATTCCCAGTCTTTCGGAGACACCTTGGGGAGCCTTGTGGATGATTTCTTTTGCTTGACCACTTGCTGACTGGCTGCCTTGTGTTGGGGTGTGGTCGGTAAGACTTGCTTTTCTGGTTTAATAAAAAGGTAGATACCTCCCAAGAACAGACCAACAACGAGTAATTGGAATAAGGGTTTTAACTGATTATGTTTCATTTGACATTGCTTCTATTATTTCACGACCACGGTAACGGTAACTCATGTCTCCAATAGTTTTAATGGTAAATTCCCCATCTTCAAATTCGACAACCGTAACACTACCATTATCAATATATTGTTTTTCACGATCTGGATCGATTAGCCACATAAAAGTACCAATCGTCATGCCATGACTCACCACAAGGGCGTTGCCACCACCAGCATTTTGAATAGATAGGGCGATAGCTTCAAAACCGTCCCAAATACGTTTGCGGAGGACTTCCCATGGTTCTGCCCAGTTAGCCGTATCAACTTCTACGATGCTTTCTGCTAATTCAGAATAAGGGACATCACGCAAGTTGTCACGGTTTTCAAAGACTTTTGTTCTTGGAAGAACACCTAAGAATAACTCTGAATCATAAGCCCCATCAAGGCTACCAAAGCACCACTCACGAATGCGTTTATCGCGTGTGTAAGGGAGAAATTCGTTTTCCGATTCTCTCAAAATAATGTCCATGGTTTGCATGGTTCGCCCTGAATCACTTGAAAAAGCGGCTTTAAAAGGAACACCAGCATCTTTCAGTCCCAAGCCTAATTCTCGGATACCCTCTTCTCCTTTTTTCGTAAGAGGTGTATCACTCCAACCTTGAGCACGACCAATGGTGTTAAACATGGTTTTGCCGTGTCTAGCAATATACAGTCTTGTTTTTGTCATTTCAACCTCCAAAAATCTCTTCTTATTATTATAGCATTTAAAGAAAACACTTGCAAAAACAGACAAGTGCTAGCCATTAATTCTTAAAGCTGTGGACAGGAGCTGGCATCTGCCCAGCACAAGCAATAAAGTCAGCCGATGAATGCGGATTAGCAGCCATGACCGGAACTGTCTCTAAAAGACCACCAAAAGTTGTCAGTATCTACCAGAAAAAGAAGAGTTGTTATTCAATTGACACTATTTCTTAATGTTGAGACTTTATAATATAATGGTAGCTAATAAAAGATAAGATGTTTGAAGCTGCCAAAAAAGCTGGTATCCTTTCAGGACCAGCTTTTTTGTGCTTGCTCATTGGCATCTGAATAAAGAGAGATAGGGTAAGGCTTAAAGAAAATTAAAGTCTATAGTAACAGTTCCTCCACCAGACAAATCTATGGTTTCACCCTTCTTCGCCTGAAAGTCGGCCTCCGTTATCTCCGCTTAGACCTGGAAGTCGGCCGCCGTTATCTCCGCTTAGACCTGGAAGTCGGCCGCCATTATCTCCGCTTAGACCTGGACGTTGAGAACCGCCATTATCTCCGCTTAGACCTAGAAGTCGGCCTCCATTATCTCCGCTTAGACCTGGACGTTGAGAACCGCCGTTATCTCCGCTTAGACCTGGAAGTCGGCCTCCGTTATCTCCGCTTAGACCTGAAAGTCGGCCTCCATTATCTCCGCTTAGACCTGAAAGTCGGCCTCCATTATCTCCGCTTAGACCTGGACGTTGAGAACCGCCGTTATCTCCGCTTAGACCTGAAAGTCGGCCTCCGTTATCTCCGCTTAGACCTGGACGTTGAGAACCGCCGTTATCTCCGCTTAGACCTGGAAGTCGGCCTCCGTTATCTCCGCTTAGACCTGGAAGTCGGCCGCCGTTATCTCCGCTTAGACCTGGACGTTGAGAACCGCCATTATCTCCGCTTAGACCTGGACGTTGAGAACCGCCATTATCTCCGCTCAAGGCTACTTGGCGATTATCTGGATCTTTAACTTGCCGAGGCCCAGCACCTGAGCCTAAAAAAAGGGCTGAGACCAGTGCAGAGAGCAGTAAGCCACTCGTCACTACTCCACCCGCAAATAGCCATTGCTTTTTGGATTTCCATGTTCTGAATTTCCCTTTTGATTGGTTCATTAAATTAACTATACCTCACTTTTATATAATTATTTTTTAATTAGAAAACAATTATATATATATATATTGTCAAGCCTTTTTTATAAAAAATTGTGATGTAGAAGGAACCTTAAAAATAAACGCAACCAAAAGAGCAATCAGACAAAAATAGAGACTCACCAGAAGTGAATCCCTATTTTTTCTGTGCTGAGAACTCATTTTATCTCAGACCTTTTTCTTATCTGAGCACTACTAGAGCTCGTCTTATCATTTGTTACCAAAAATAGCTGACGCAAGAACAATCACAATGGCTGCTCCCATGATGGAGGGGAAAATAGCCATGCCTGCCAACTGAATGCCCCAATCCCCAAAAAGCCTTTGACCAACGGCCGACCCAATAAGGCCGGCAACACTATTAGTAAAACAGCCCATAGACTGCCCTTTTTCGGTGATTTTACCTGCAATCATGCCGATGATAGCACCTACTATTAAAGACCAAATCATCTCACTACCTCTTTCTCTTATCTCGTCTATTATAGCTACCTTAATAAATCGCAACCCTTCTTACGCTTGATGTTCTGTCTCACAGCTGCTTTCATCAACCGTTTTTCTTTTTGGTAAATCAGCAAATCTCTAAAAGAAATCAGCAAAACAGCCACTAAAATCAAAACCATTCCTAAAAGATCAATGGCGTAAAAAAACTCTTTCAGGAGCACAATGGCAAAGAAAACAGAGGCCACTGGCTCAATAGATGCTAGCAGGCTTGCCTTAACAGGCCCAATGAGAGAAGCACCTTTGAGAAAAAAAGTATAGGCAAAAAGGGTTCCTACCCCAATAATACCGACTAGAGCAATCAAGTTGCCGACTGTTAAAACTAGAGGGTATCTCCAGGCTCTGGTCACTACTGGAAAGACGATCCCCCCCATTAGCATAGCCAGTCCAATGACCAGCAAACTTCCCCACTCCTCAATTAATTTAACCGGCTTAATGACGCAATAGGCATAAGTGAGGGCCGAAAAAATACCCCAAAACAATCCTATCGGACTAATGGCCAAATGAGCTAAATCCCCATGAAAGGCCATAATAGCAGTACCTACGATAGCCAGTATAATAGCCAGCGTTTCGGATAGACTGGGCAGACGTTTAGCCTTCAAAGAAACAAAAACCAATACCAAAATGGGAGATAAGTACTGTAAAACGGTGGCTGTACCAGCATTGGAGTAGCGTATTGCCAAAAGGTAGGCGTATTGGTTAAGTCCCAGACCAAGTAAGCTATAAATCAAAAGTTCTCTTAACTGTTTTTGAGAAGTAATAAGTGCTACAACCTGTTCTTTTTGACGCCAACAAGCTAGAGCCGATAAAATCAGACCAGATATGATCAGGCGAAGGGAGGTCAATAAATGAACGTCCATGCCATGTCCCATTAAATATTGACCAGAAACACCTGAAATTCCCCAAGCCACTCCTGCCAATAGAACCATTAGACTTCCTTTAAGCGTTTTTGACATAGCACCACCCTTTTTCCATCTCTTTAAAAATTAGTTTAACACCGTTAAGCAGGCTTAGCTAGCCTAAATAGGCTACTTTGAGAAGTCTTTTTTAAGCTCTTAGACAATCCTTCATAAACTAGTCGCCGCGTCTGAGTTAACGATGCACGCTCTATCAGTCCTTACGATTATACTACTCTGGTTACAAATGAGCGAACTTTAAGAAAAGCACTCGTCAATCAATCACTTTTTGATATTAAAGTCTCTCATCAGCTATTGGTGATAAGGACTAATCTAATAGTTTTTGCAATTCTTGCGCCAATAATTGTTGAGCGACTTGTGGATTTGCTTGACCTTTGGTTGCCTTCATCAAGAAGCCTGTGAAAGCCTTGTCGGCATTGCGTTTACCTGATTTGAAATCAGCCACTGCAGCTTCATTATCAGCAAAGACTTGGTGAATAATTGGTACCAGAACAGCTGGATCAGAAATCTGAACAAGCCCTGCCTTTTCCACGTAAGCGCGAGCTGAACCGCCGTTTTTAGCCAAATGTACAAAGACTTTCTTAGCGATTTTAGAAGAAATAGTGCCATCAGCAATGATGCCAATCATTTCCACTAAGTTGTCAGGCGTCAAGCCAATTTCTTCGATGGTTTTGCTTTCAGCATTAAGAAATTGGGCAACTTCTCCTTGTAGCCAATTAGAGACTTGCTTAGCATCGCCTCCAAGAGCCACTGCAGCTTCAAAGAAGTCTGACAAGGCTTTGGTAGCGGTTAGCTGGCTAGCATCATAAGCTGAGAGACCAAGTTCCTCTTCATATTTTGCACGACGCTGAGCTGGAAATTGTGGTAATTGGGCACGCATCTCGTCAATCCAAGCATCATCAATCTCATATAATGGTAGGTCTGGTTCTGGGAAATACCGGTAATCCGCTGCTCCTTCTTTGACCCGCATCAAAATAGTCCCCTTATTTGCTTCGTCATAGCGGCGCGTTTCTTGGCGAATCACCCCACCTGAACGCAAGATTTTGGCTTGACGTTCCACCTCAAATTCGAGCCCTTTGCGGACATTTGAGAAGGAGTTCAAGTTTTTCAATTCGGTCTTTGTTCCAAATTGTTCTTGCCCGTAAGGACGAAGGGAAATATTGGCATCCACCCGCATGGAGCCTTCTTCCATCTTGACATCAGAAATACCCGTGTACTGGATGATTTCTTTCAGAGCTGTCAAATAAGCATAAGCTTCTTCTGGGGAACGCATGTCTGCTTCTGACACAATCTCAATCAGAGGAACTCCTTGGCGGTTAAGGTCCACATAAGAATAACCATCTGTGCCATGAGTATTTTTACCAGCGTCTTCTTCTAAGTGTGCGCGTTCAATACGAATTTTCTTGGTTGAGCCATCTTCTAATTTAATCTCAATCCAGCCGTTGTAGCCAATCGGCTCGTCAAACTGTGAAATTTGATAAGCTTTAGGATTATCTGGGTAGAAATAATTTTTGCGGTCGAAATGCATCTCTTTATGGATATCCATATTGAGGGCAAGCGCCGCTTTTATGCCCGCATCAATAACCCCTTTGTTCATGACTGGCAAAACTCCCGGGAAAGACCAATCAACTACATTCGTGTTGGCATTTGGATCCTCACCAAAGTGAGCTGACGAAGGTGAGAAAATTTTGGAATTGGTATTTAATTCCACATGGACTTCAAGCCCAATAATGGTTTCAAAATTCATTACTTGTCACCTCCAAAAATAATCGGTTGTTGCTTATGATAATCTGTTACCGCTTCAAAGGCTGCGGCTGCTTGATAGATGGTTTCTTCGGCGTATTTCGGACCAATCAATTGAAGCCCTACTGGCAAGCCATCGACGAAACCTGCTGGGATAGAAATCCCGGGTAGACCAGCCAAGTTAACCGGAATGGTCAATAAATCAGCCAAATACATGGCAACAGGATCGTCATTGAGGGTATCTAGTCCAAAGGCAACCGTCGGTGTTGTTGGACCTAAAATAAGATCATAGTCCGCAAAAACCTTGTCAAAATCTTGGATAATCAAGGTACGCACTTGTCCAGCCTTTTTAAAATAAGCGTCATAATAACCCGATGATAAGCTAAAAGTTCCAAGCATGATACGACGTTTAACCTCATCACCAAAGCCTTGACTACGAGTGTTAACATAGATTTCGTCCAAGGTTTTAGCATCGTCAGCACGGAAACCATAGCGAATGCCATCAAAACGTTGTAAGTTTGAGGACGCTTCTGACGACGCAATAATATAATACACCGCCACACCATACTTGCTATGTGGAAGGCTAACTTCCTCAACAGTAGCTCCTAAGGCTTCAAATTGTTTAGCGGCCGCAAGAACCGTTTCCTTAATCTCAGGATCAATCCCTTCTCCGAGGTATTCTTTAGGAAGGGCAATCTTCATGCCTTTAATGTCACGACCAATTTTAGACGTGTAGTCTGCAATGCGGACAGGTGCTGAAGTAGCATCCTTGACATCGCTACTTGCAATCACATTTAATAATTGGGCGTTCTCTTTAACTGTCGGAGCAAAAGGTCCAATCTGATCAAGTGAGCTGCCAAAAGCAATCAAACCATAGCGAGAAACAGTACCATAGGTCGGTTTCAAACCGACAACACCATTAAAGGCAGCTGGCTGCCGAATAGAACCACCGGTATCTGAACCAAGAGACAAACGAACTTGTCCTGAAGCCACTGCTGTTGCTGAGCCACCTGATGAGCCACCAGGTACTTTTGTGTGGTCCCAAGCATTTTTCGTTTTCTTGAAATATGACGTTTCGGTTGAACCACCCATGGCAAATTCGTCCATGTTGGTTTTCCCGATGACAATCATGTCTTTAGCGTAGGCATTAGCTACTGATGTGGCATCAAAAATCGGCTCATAGTTATACAACATTTTTGAAGCGGCTGTGGTTAGGATTCCCTTGGTTGAGATATTATCTTTAACAGCTAGTGGAATACCTGACATGAGGTTCTCAGCATCAATACCTTTGGCATCAATTGCCGCAGCTTGTTCAAGAGCAGCTTCCTCTGAAACAGTGATAAATGACCCAACAGCCTCCTCACGAGACTTGATGTCTGCAAGCGTTGCTTGGGTCAATTCTGTTGCTGAAATCTCCTTAGCCACAAGGAGGTCATGCAACTCTTCAATGGTTTTATGATTAAAAGACATTAGGCATCTCCTCCGTCATCCAAAATAGCAGGTACCTTGATAAAGTGATTTTCTTTTTCAGGAACATTTTTAAAGAGCAAGGCACGGTCTGTTCCTTCTTCGGCGACATCTTGACGCATCACATTTTTCTTATCTGCCATGGTTGTTGTAATGGCAACACCTTCGGTATCAACTTCGTTCAGCAATTCAACCATGTCAACGATTTTAGATAAGGTCGTTGCAAAGGCTCTTGTCTCACTTTCTGAAAATGATAATTTTGATAGTTTCGCGACATGGCGAACTTCTTCTTCAGAAATTTTCATGATTTCTCCCATCCAAGATGATCAGAAGTATTCCAATGCCAAAGAACAGCTCTGCCATTCTCCAAAGGTCCGGAAAAACTTCTCACATCATTTTTACATAGTCTCAATTATTATATCACAATTGCTCCCATTTACCATAGATGACCGATGCAATTCTAGAAAGCTATACAGCAAAAAAACTCCCTGACTAAGGTCAGAAAACCTTAGTCAAGAAGTTTGATAGACTCAGTTCTATTTGTCTTGGGTAAAACTGTAGCTTGAAGCTTTGATAGCCGCCTGAGCAGCCGCTAAGCGAGCAAGCGGCACTCTAAATGGCGAACAAGAAACGTAGGTTAGACCTTGACTGTGGCAAAAGGCAATGGCAGCTGGGTCGCCACCATGTTCCCCACAAATACCAAGTTTCAACTCAGGCTTAGCCGAACGACCTAATGCAACTGCGGTGCTAAAGAGACGAC
Source organism: Streptococcus canis (assembly GCF_900636575.1). NCBI lineage: Bacteria > Bacillati > Bacillota > Bacilli > Lactobacillales > Streptococcaceae > Streptococcus > Streptococcus canis. The sequence goes on along the minus strand of NZ_LR134293.1, from coordinate 975,956 downwards.
CAATTCCTTTCTGATCAAAGGTCTGGAATGGATCCTTATCAAAAATTCCCCTGTCAACGTATTCCCCCAAGAATTTTCCAGCATCGTCTCGGGAAAAACCAAAGCCCATTTGTGTTAGGTCATTTGTGCCAAAACTAAAGAAATCAGCATACTGAGCGATGTCATCAGCTGTCACACAGGCTCTTGGAATTTCAATCATCGTCCCAATGGTGTAAGCCAACTCTTGATCTAGGGCTGTCAATTCTTCTTGCATGGTTTGCTCAATGAGGGGACGTAACATAGCCAGTTCCTTGGCACTACTAATCAGAGGAACCATAATTTCGGGTCTCACTTCATACCCTTCTTGCAAGGCCTTGATAGCACCTTGAGCAATGGCTTTGACCTGCATTTGATAAATTTCTGGGTAAGTAATGGCTAAACGACAACCACGGTGTCCCAACATAGGGTTAAATTCTTCCAAGTCAGCAATGCGTTTGTGAAGGTAATCTAGGGGATAACCCAGCTGCTCTGCCAAATCCTTAATCGCTTTTTCCTCATGCGGCAGAAATTCATGTAATGGTGGGTCTAAGAGACGAATGGTGCAGGCTCTGCCATTCAATACTTTAAAAATCTCATAAAAATCCTGACGTTGGAAAGGCAGGAGCTTGTCCAAGGCCTTGAGACGATCATCTAAGCCGTCCGCTAAAATCATTTCACGAACAGCTGGAATCCTGTCTTCCTCAAAGAACATGTGTTCTGTCCGACACAAGCCTATACCTTCTGCGCCAAAGTCAATCCCTTTTTGGGCGTCACGAGGATTGTCAGCATTGGTTCTGACCAACATATCACGCGCCTCATCGACCCAGCTCATAAAGGTTGTATAAGTGTCGTCAACTGTTACGGAGGTCATGGCGAGTTCTCCCAGATAAACAGCACCTGTGCTGCCATCAATAGAAAGATAGTCTCCCTCATGAATCTGTCTACCGTCTACTTCAATGCTTTTTGCTACTTCATTAACCCGTAATTGACTACAACCAGCCACACAGGTTTTCCCCATACCTCTTGCAACCACTGCTGCGTGAGAAGTCATGCCCCCGCGAGCCGTTAAAATACCAACTGAACTCACCATCCCTTCAATATCTTCTGGTGACGTCTCTTGACGAACTAAAAGACATGGTTCACCTTGTTTGGCATGAGCCACCACATCCTCTGCTTGGAAATAAACACGACCCGAAGCAGCTCCTGGTGAGGCTGGTAATCCCTTAGTCAGACACAAGGCCTCTTGACGGGCTTTGGGGTCAAAGGTTGGGTGAAGCAACTGATCCAGCTGACTAGGGTCAATGCGTAAAATAGCTTCTTCTTTGCTAATCAAACCTTCTGTCACCAAATCAACGGCAATCTTGATAGCGGCCTTGGCAGTGCGTTTCCCATTACGGGTCTGCAGCATATAAAGCTTGCCTTTTTCTATGGTGAATTCCACATCTTGCATGTCACGGTAGTGTTTTTCCAGAAGCTTGGTGATAGCAACAAATTGGGCATAAATAGCTGGCATTTCTTTTTCTAGAGTGGCTATACTTTGTGGCGTCCGAATGCCTGCCACCACATCTTCTCCCTGGGCATTGATCAAATATTCTCCAAAAATAACAGCCTCTCCTGTGGCGGGATTGCGGGTAAAGGCAACTCCCGTACCACTATCTGCTCCCATATTCCCAAAAACCATGGACTGGATAGTCACCGCTGTTCCCAATTGGTCCGAAATATCATTGAGTTGACGGTAAACACGAGCCCTTGGATTATTCCAAGACCGAAAAACAGCCTTAATCGCAAGCAATAATTGCTCTTTGGGATTTTGGGGAAAAGCCTTGCCAATCTCACTTTGATAAATAGCCTTGTATTCAGTCACGATAGCCAGTAAATCGTCTGTTGTTAATTCCGTATCATTTTGATACCCCTTGACTTCTTTGATACGGTCAAGGACAGCTTCAAATTTGTACTTGGGAATCTCCATAGCCACGTCCGAAAACATTTGAATGAAACGGCGGTAGCTATCATAAGCAAAACGTTCATTTTGTGTGCTTGCGGCAAGGCCAAGCACACTCTTATCATTTAATCCGAGATTTAAAATGGTATCCATCATGCCAGGCATGGAAAAAACAGCACCTGAACGGACTGAAACCAATAACGGGCTGTCGTCACTGCCTAATACCTTCCCCTGAACCTGCTCCAATTCCAGCAAAGCCTGATCAATTTGTTCTAACACCAGCGAACTGATCTGACCGTTTTTTTCATAATAATCATTACAGGCTTCTGTCGTAATGGTAAACCCTTGCGGCACAGGCAGGCCAATAGCTGTCATTTCAGCCAAATTTGCTCCCTTGCCTCCTAATAAATCGCACATGTCTTTGTGACCTTGATCAAACCGATAAACAAATGTCTTTCCCATGATAAGCCTCCTATTACCTGTCGTAATCTTTAACGACAGCTACACCATTTGACGTCAACAACTCTAAAATAATACTTGCTGTTTCCTCAATCGCCTTATGAGCCACATTGATGACTGGACACTTGAGAGTTTTCATCAGCTTATCAGCATAGTCCAGTTCTTCCAAAATGCGGTCCATTTTAGCATAATTAGCTGCGCCCGAGACACCCAGCGTCTTCAGGCGTTCGCTTCGAATATGATTGAGTTTTTCCGGCGAGTTAGTCAATCCGATAATTCGCTTAGGAGACACCTGACTCAATTCCTTGGGAATTGGAATTTCAGGTACCAAGGGGATATTGACTACCTTTAATTGCTTGTCGGCAAGGTACATGCTAAGAGGCGTTTTAGAGGTTCTTGATACTCCCAGCAAAATCACGTCAGCTTTCAGAATTCCCCTAGGATCCTTGCCATCATCATATTTAACTGCAAATTCAATGGCATCCACCCGTTTGAAATAATGATTGTCCAAACGCCGTAACATACCTGGCTGCCCCAAAGGCTTAGCCCCTGAAATGCTAGCCATAGCCTTAATGACATTAGTCAGCAAATCAACATAGACAAACCCTTCTTCCTGACAACGTTTTTCAGCATAGCTAGCCAGCTTCTCGTCAACCAGACTAAACATCAAAAAGGCTGTTGTTTGGCTAGCCTCCTCAAACACCTTGTCAAGCAAATCAGTCCTATTGATATAGGAAAAACGGCGAAATTCCCAATGGTCATGATTAGGAAACTGGTAAATACAGGCCTTAGCTAGAGCCCTTGCTGTCTCTCCTAGAGAATCAGAGATAATGAAAATTGATAGTTGGTCTTCCATAAACACTTCCTCCAGTGAAGCTATAACTCGAGAAAAAGACGGCTGATGATTGTTTTAGATAATTTTCCAACCACAGTCATTTTATCAGGAAAATCAGGATCTAACCGAACCACCGGTAGGCTATCCACCTCTCGTTTGACCAGTAAATCCGCCGCCTGACTCACTGAAGTATCTTCTAAAACAGTGGTTACATTAGGAACCCGAGTCATGACCACACCAATCGGTATTTTTGTTAAATCCCCACCGCCTATCGCAGCCTTGAGCAAATCCTTTCGTGACACCAAGCCACAAAGGTAATTGTTCTTATCCAAAATAAATACCCCTCCACTATCTTCCATAAAAATACTAACAATCACATCATAAACTGAATCGTCCTGATGAGCTGTTAGCGGGATACCCATGACGTCTGACACCTTGGTTTCTCTGATAGAAGAATGGGCAGCCATCAAAATGCCCTCTCCTTGATAAAAATAGCCCACTTTAGGCTTAGCATCTAAAATCCCCAACATGGTCAGAACAACCAAATCAGCTCTCAAAGCTGCCCGCGTAACTTTGAGCAAATCTGCAATATGCTCTCCTGTAATAGGTTCCTCTTTTTTAACAATGGCAACAATAGCTTCCTGCCTCTGCGTTAATTGAATACGATCACACCCTCTCTTAATTGTGTTATACCATTTACAATATATGCTATATTATATAACATAATAAAAGCGATTTCAATTAAAAAGTTAGCCTTTACTGCTAAAAAATACTCACATAGGTCTTGATATTATTCTAATTCCATCACTTTTTCTTCCAAATTTTCTCCCTATATAAGGCAAAAATCACTTACCATAATTAAGCAATAAAAGAAAACAAAAAAGAATCAGACCAATCGTCTAATTCCCCATCAAAAACCTGTAAAAAACTACCTTTCGACTAAAGCACCTAGTGCTTCTCTTTTTCGATTGTTAATACCACTGGACGGCTCTAATGAGCTAACAAAAAACAAAATTGACAGACTTTTTAACCTCCTAAAAAGCATGCATCTCGGCTCTTTTTTACTGTACTCATTGCAACTTCTTTTGACCAAGGCAATCTATGACTTAGAAGGTTCCACGTTTAGGTTGCCTTTCCATGCTTTCATGCCCCCTTCAACTGTAATAGCTGGAAAGCCCTTTTCTTCTAAAAAAGCTACAGCCTGCGCCGAACGTACACCAGTCTGGCAAATGACATGAATTTCTTGCTCAAATTCAAGTTCTTGGTAGTGGTCAGAAAAGGTTGATAATGGCATATTAATGGCCGCCGGGATATGCCCTTTCTGATATTCCTCTGGCTCACGGACATCTACTACCAAGACATGCCCTTGGTCAATGGCGACTCTTAAGGTCTCTGGCGATTCAGTTTGCATCTCAAATGCTCCCTTCTATGATGTAAAAACTAACCTTTCAAGGAAATGACCTTCCCCTTACATCCTTTCCAAGCTATTTCAAAAATAGCACAAGATTTGACCAAATGCAATTTAAATCTCCCTCAAGACTGCATGATGAAAAAAGAGTGGCGGAACCTCTTACCTTTAGAGGTTGCAAAACTCTGTTACCTCTGGCCTCAGCAGCAAAAACACTAGCATTAACTCAATTAAAATTACCTCTCAATATCGTCTGCCGTAGCTAAGCTCTCAGTTACCTAATCAGCAATTATCTTGGCACCAAGTACCTGTTCAAAATGGCTTAAGGCCCACTCATGTGACGCAATCGATACACTAGCAACTGCTGAACGAACAACCTCCAGTTGGTAACCCAGATTGTAGGCGTCAATGGCAGTATGTAAGACACAAATATCGGTCAACACACCTATCAAGACTAGCCTGTTAACCCCACGCTCCCTTAGTCGAATATCCAGATCAGTCCCTGAAAAGGCAGAATAATAGCGTTTATCTATCCAAAAAACCTTAGGGTCTTGCTTGATGTTATCATAAACCTGAGCCAAGGGACCGTAAAGGTCACGACCTTTTGTCCCTTTTATATTATGAGCTGGAAACAACTTACTTTCAGGATGCCAAGGATCATCTTGATCGTGGCAATCAATGGCAAAGAAAATATAATCCCCTTGATCAAAGGCTTTTTGAGTAACCTCCGCCATCTTATCAGCAATCGCCTGAGCTGGTTTCCCTGCACTCAGTTTGCCATCATCTGCTATGAAATCATAGGTATAATCAATAGAAATCAATGCTCTCATCTGTGTCTCCTAAACAGGTTGTTCCTCATTATTTTTCCCATTGTAACAACTATATTTACAGGTGTCAAGACAAGTGAACCAACAACTCCATCAAAAAACACCTCTCAACAAGGAGGTGCTTCCAGCTTAAAATTCTTTTAATTTATCAAAAATACCTTCGTTGATAACTTTGAGATAGGTTCCCTTCATTCCAAGCGAACGGCTCTCAATAATCCCAGCACTTTCTAATTTACGAAGGGCATTGACGATAACAGAACGGGTAATGCCAATACGGTCAGCAATAACAGAAGCGGTTAAGCGACCTTCGTTACCATCTAATTCTCCCAGAATAGCTGCGACAGCTTTCATTTCGGAATAAGATAAGGTATTAATAGCCATATTGATAGCCGTTTGTTTACGGATGGTCTCTTCCAAGTTTTCTGTTTGAAGGTTCAATAATTGAATCCCTACAACAGTGCTTGAAATTTCCACCAAAATCAAATCATCATCGCTAAACTCATTGTCATTTCGCCAGATAATCAGAGAACCAAGACGCATCCCACCACCGTAAATTGGAGCAATGGTGGTCAAGCCATCAGGGTAAATGTCCTTAGATTCTACTGGGAAAATGGTTAATTCATTTTCAACTGAAAGATTGGCTTCCGTGTCGTAAACTCGACTAGCCGCCTTTACATAAGTATCTGGAAATTGTTTTGCTTCAAAAAATTCTTCCACACGGTCAGTGTTGGTTCTATATTTCATGGCATAACCAAGTAGGGTTCCGCCACCGTTAATAATACAAGCATTACAGTCAATAATATCTGCTAAGCGAGATGCCATGGCATTGTATGGGAGTTCTGTCTCCAAGCTATCTACGGAACGCTGCAGAATAGACGTAATTTGACGAGTTTTTTCTAATAAGTTAGGCATTTTCTTCCTTTTCCTTTGAATGATTTGCGTTTCAATTATAACAAAGCCTGCTTGCTTTTGCAAGGAATTATCAGAAAATTGTTTATTGTTTTGACAATTCCAACCAATAAAGTCCTTACCTACCAAAAGTGACCACATCATTTCAAGTAGTTAGGACTAAGCAATCTAGATAGCTAGACAGCCACATCAAAAAGAGAGACCACATGCCTTGCTATCTCCCTTGCTTTTTGATTAATCTGATATGAGAAAAATATTAACGCTTATACTGTTGTAAAACGCGCGTGATTTTTTCTTGTACATCTTCAAGTTCTTCTACCGTTGGCAAATAAACAATACGGAAATGATCTGGATCTTTCCAGTTAAAGCCACGGCCATGCACCAGCATCACTTTTTCTTGTTTTAATAATTGCAAGACAAACTCTTCATCATCATCAATACGATACATCTGACGGTCAATTTTAGGAAAAAGATAGAGCCCTGCCTTAGGCTTGACCGCTGATAAACCAGGAATATCGTTGATAGCCCTATGAATAAAGTTGCGCTGTTCAAAAATGCGCCCCCCCGGCAGTAAGAGGTCATCAACAGACTGACGTCCTCCTAAAGAAGTTTGCACCACTTGTTGGGCTAAAACGTTTGAACAAAGGCGCATATTGGCTAACATGTTTAAGCCTTCGATATAACCTTTAACATGGTCTTTAGGACCCGATAGCACCATCCAACCCACTCGAAAACCAGCAATTCGGTGGGATTTTGACAAACCATTCATGGATACACAAAAAACATCTGGTGCCAAGCTAGCAATAGCGACATGCTCCTTGCCATCCATTACCAAGCGGTCATAAATTTCATCTGCAAAAATAATCAGCTGGTACTCTCTAGCCAGAGCAACGATGTCTTCTAAAATCTCCTTGGGATAAAGGGCTCCTGTTGGGTTATTAGGATTGATGACCACAATGGCTTTGGTACGATCAGTAATCTTTGATTTTATGTCGGCAATATCTGGGTACCAGTCAGCTTCTTCATCACAAAGATAATGCACAGCCTTTCCACCGCCCAGACTGACACAAGCCGTCCAAAGAGGGTAATCTGGCATGGGAACCAAAACCTCATCACCATTATCAAGCAAGGCTTGAAGAGACATGGAAATCAGTTCTGACACACCATTTCCTAAATAAATATCCTCAATATCAACCTCTGGAAAATCCTTGAGCTGGCAGTACTGCATGATAGCCTTACGAGCTGAAAAAATCCCTTTACTATCAGAATAGCCCTCACTTAACCTAGCGTTCACAATTAAATCGCGAATCACTTCATCGGGTGCTTCAAATCCAAAGGCAGCTGGGTTGCCAGTATTCAAGCGCAGAATTTTTTCACCATTCGCAATCATACGGTTAGCCTCGTCCAAAACAGGCCCTCGAATATCATAGGCAACATCTTCTAATTTTGATGATTTTTCAATAATTTTCATAGTCTCATATACCTCGTATCCCATATTATAAACCAAAACCAGTAAAATAGAAAGAATTTATCCAGCAAGGCATAGCCCACTTAGCTACTACTAGCAAGTCAATTTCCCCTCACTTTATGCCTTAGGTGAGTGAACTCTTCTTTAGCTTATCTAAGAACCGTTGTCCGATGACTTCCCTTGTGCTGTCCTAGTTAGGATAGCTAGTCATCATATCAGCTTTTATTTCAGTAAATATAATGAAACGCTTTCATAAACACAAGAAAAGGAGTATAATAAAAGTAACAACAAAAGCTATTGGTTGACAAACTGTTAAAGGAGGGCACTCTTATGTCACAAAAATACGAACGTATCCTCGTCGCCATCGATGGTTCTTACGAGTCCGAACTAGCATTTAATAAAGGGGTCAATGTTGCTTTACGTAATGGAGCTTCCCTATTTTTAGCCCATGTTATTGATACACGCGCCTTGCAAAGCGTTGCCACATTTGATACCTATATCTATGAAAAGCTGGAACAAGAAGCCAAACATGTGTTAGATGATTTTGAAAAACAAGCACGGGCGGCTGGCATTGAAACGGTGAAACAAATTATTGAATTTGGCAATCCAAAAACTTTACTAGCTCATGATATTCCAGACCGTGAAAAGGTGGATTTAATCATGGTTGGAGCAACTGGTCTTAATACCTTTGAACGTCTCCTTATTGGCTCATCTTCTGAATATATTATGCGTAATGCCAAAGTAGACTTGCTCGTGGTTCGTGATAGCACTAAAACCTTTTAACAATTGAGGATAATAATGGGCAGTATTAACTCCTTAACTGTCAAAATAACATGACCTTAATAATGGGAAAAAGAGGCTGGGATAAAAGTCCTTGCCTCTTTCCTTTTTAAATACTTAGCACTTTGACGCAATGGTTGATTAGAGGATCTCATTCCTTGCCGCGCAAGTGACAACGACCCTCCTAATCAACTGTGCGGGGGTGGGACTACAAAATCGATTGCTACACAATACCGATTTTTGTCCCACTCTCTTTTGATTTCAGTCATATCCATGACCTCCCAAATAGTTACCCTTTTCTTCCGTCGTTTTGGGTAAGCAAGTTGTTCGTTTCATTTTATTTCTCAAGTCGTTGCAGGGATTTTTGTAACTGTTTGTCTAATTCCTTTTTAATAGCTGACTCAGGTGCATAGCGTTCTTCCCAATCAGCAGGTTTTTGAATCTTATGGGTCACTGGATCAAAATGAGCCTTACCATCAGGAAAAATCTTACCCATATTAGCTTCATGCACCGTCTCAAAAATAGGCTGTGGGTCCACTCCCATTAGCACAAAAGAACCGTAAGTAAAGTATAACAAATCTGCCAAGGCATCCACTTGCCCAACCAGAGGTGACTCAGTATGTTCTTTAGCTTGTACCTTGCTAGCTGCCTTATCAATGGCTGCATGTAAATTAAGGACGGATTGTGTGAACTGCTGCTTGTCTCCCTTGCTGGCTGCATAAAGGAATTCTACAATTTCTTCCACTTTAAAATCAGCACGGTGACCCGCTTCTGCAAGCACATAACTTCTTGGAGTCTCAATTGTATCTCCGTCCATCAGACGATGGAAATCCTTAACCTTATTGAAGTTTTCATCACGACTCTTGAAGCTTTTTTCCACATCAAAATGAATAAGCCCATAGTGAGACAAAGCTTTCGAAATCCCATCATTGTTATTAGAAGCCGTTGTAAAATGAGCCCCATTTTTGACCACAGCTTCCGCATTGCCCATGGCAACACCGACACCAACACCTGATAACATTTCCAAGTCATTATCGGAGTCCCCAAAAGCCATGACCTCTGATAATTCAAAACCAAACATCTGACCTAAGCGCTCAATCCCCTTGATTTTAGACTGATCTACAGAAATCAGGTCCAAAGAGTAAGGGCTACTTCGTGTGATTTTGATATGCGGGAATTTTTCTTGAATCTTACTGGTTTCATCCGCCGAGGCCACCAAAACAATTTGATAAATAGGTTCACGCATAATGGTTACCAAATTGCTAAAACTTTGAGGCTTGACGCGACGAATCAGGTGCTTAAAACTTCCCTCAACCGTCTTAACCCAGCTTTTGGGCACAATACTACTAACCATCTGACCAAACTGGCTAGTTCCCATGTCAATAATCCGCGAACCCGCCAGACCAGAGGCCGTTCCCAAGGAAACCTCTCGTTTTTTATCACTAGCATACCGAATAATCTTGTAAATCATGGATTTGGGTAATTGATTTTGGTAAAGAACCTTATCACGCGTTAAAATGTATTGCCCGTTATAGGTAACTGCAAAATCAAGTCCAAAATTTTCTAAAAAAGGCTGCACAAAACCAGGCCCACGACCAGTCGCTAAACCAACCATAATCCCTTGTTTTTTTAACTGTTGAATGGCTTTTTGTGTCGTTTTTTGGACATTTTTACGATCGTTGAGGAGGGTTCCATCAATGTCGAAAAAGACTGCTTTTATTGTCAAAACCTTCTGTTCTCTCTTCTGTTTATGATAGAATAGATTATATCACAAAATTAAAGGAAGTATGCCAATTAAATGAAAGAAATCCTTGTCTTACACACTGGTGGAACCATCTCTATGCAGGCGGATGATTCTGGTAAAGTTACCCCAAATCAAAACAATCCGATGACCCAAATTGGCTTGACGCCCCAAGACATTCACCTTACTGTGGTGGATTTTTTAAACCTTCCAAGCCCTCACATTACCCCTTACCACATGCTGAGTATTTATCATTATATCCAAGAGAAGGCAGCTGAGGTTGATGCCGTAGTCATTACCCATGGTACCGATACTCTGGAAGAAACTGCTTATTTTTTGGATACCATGGCTCTGCCTGCGAATTTTCCAATCGTTATCACAGGAGCTATGAGGTCTTCTAATGAAATTGGAAGCGATGGTGTTTACAATTACCTTACTGCCCTTAGAGTAGCAAGCAGTGACAAAGCTAAAGACAAAGGTGTTTTGGTGGTTATGAACGATGAAATCCATGCTGCCAAATACGTCACAAAGACCCATACAACGAATATTTCCACCTTCCAAACACCAACTCATGGGCCATTGGGTATCGTCATGAAAAATGACCTGCTCTTTTTCAAAACTGCTGAGCCTCGTGTGCGTTTTGACCTTCGCAGTATTTCTGGAACAGTTCCTATTATTAAAGCCTATGCTGGAATGGGGGATGGGAGTATTTTAAGCCTTCTAACGCCTGATAGCATTCAAGGGCTGGTCATCGAAGCTCTTGGAGCTGGTAATGTGTCTCCTCTAGCAGTAACTGAAATTGAACGCCTGATTGCCCTAGGTATCCCAGTGGTTCTTGTTTCGCGATGCTTCAATGGCATGGCTGAACCAGTCTATGCCTATCAAGGAGGTGGAGCCATGCTGCAAGAAGCAGGGGTCATGTTCGTTAAAGAATTAAATGCTCCCAAGGCTCGACTAAAATTGTTAATTGCTCTCAATGCTGGCCTTAGCGGCAAAGCTTTAAAAGATTACATTGAGGGATAAAAATAGCCACCTTATCAAAAAACTCCCACTAGCTGTGATACTGCCCCCAAAAGTTAAAGTTTTTGATATGTACCTAGGATTCTGGGTACATATCATTTTTTGTCTAACTTTTTGGGGTGCGGCTCTAATGATTGTAGGAGTTTTTAATTGGTTAAAGCAACACAGTGCCTGCATTTTTGCTGGGTGCCGCAGAATCCATGCCATTACAATCGCTTCCACAGAAGTTGGTAAGCATCAGCCAAATCAGTCAAGATTTTAGTTAACTCTTGGTAATTAGGGTGCCCTATAAATAGGCCCTTGCCCAAATCAATTTGGAGGCAATCCTTTCAAAACTTTTTAGAAGGGCTTTGTTCTAGGGCGATAAACTCAAAAATCATAACCAGACAAGCTGATCTTTGAATACTACTAAATAATCTCACATGGAAACTAACGAAAAGGTCAAACAAAAAGTTTTATCTCCCCCTTATCACTATTACTAAAGAGGTTAAGCGGGTTGGCAGACAAGTGATTTTCCATAAGTGCTAATCAAAGTCCCCTTTGATTTCAAGATGACTAACAATGCTCTGCCATTTTGCTTGCTGCTGCCAATTAGGCTCAGAAACAATGGCTACTGCTACCTTGCGAGCCTCTTCTAAAATGGCATAATCTTCGACAATATCTGCAGTCTTAAATTCTGGAATACCAGACTGACGGGTTCCAAAAATTTCCCCAGCCCCTCTCATTTTGAGGTCTGCTTCAGCCAGAACAAAGCCATCATTAGTTTTTGTCATAATGGTCATGCGTTCCTTACCCGATTCCGTCTTAGGATTGGCCACCAGCACCGCATAAGACTGTTTGTGTCCACGGCCTACGCGCCCACGTAGCTGATGCAGTTGACTAAGGCCAAAACGGTCGGCATCCATAATCAGCATGATACTAGCGTTAGGCACATTGACACCGACTTCAATAACTGTTGTTGAGACCAAGAGATCAATTTCCTGTGCTTTGAAAGCTTGCATGATGGCTTCTTTTTCGTCGGTCTTCATCTTACCATGCATCAGAGCAATGCGGGCGGATTTCTTAAAATAGGCCTTTAATTCAGCTTCCAAGGCAACAGCATTTTTAAGGTCCAAGGCTTCAGATTCCTCAATCAAAGGAGAAATCACATAGGCTTGTGCTCCTTGTTCCAGTTCAGTTTTCATCCAAGCTAAAACGGTGTTCAATTGTTGATGCTTGACCCAGCGCGTGACAATGGGTTTTCGACCAGCTGGTAATTCGTCAATAATGGACACATCCATTTCCCCATAGGCTGTAATAGCTAAGGTTCTTGGAATAGGAGTTGCTGTCATCATAAGGACATCTGGATTATCGCCTTTTTCACGGAAAATACGGCGCTGTTTAACCCCAAATCGGTGCTGTTCATCTGTAATGACAAGACCTAACTTGTGGTATTGAACCGCATCCTGAATCAGCGCGTGAGTCCCCACAATCATATCCACCGATCCATCTGCAATAGTCGCTAAAGCTGTGCGTTTTTCAGGAACCTTCATGCCTGAGGTCAGAATAGCAATAGAAAGGTCAGGAAAGAGCTGGCTCAGACTATCATAATGTTGCTCGGCAAGAATTTCTGTGGGCACCATCAGGGCTGATTGGAGGCCAGCAGTATAGGCAGCATACATGGCAAGGCTAGCAATAACTGTTTTCCCAGATCCAACATCTCCTTGCAAGAGCCGATTCATGTGGGCACCTGAACGCATATCCTTTAAAATTTCCTTTAGACTTTGTTCCTGAGCTTGGGTCAAGGGGAATGGCAGAGCAGCAATTTTGTGATCAAGCTTTTCTTGATCAAAGGCAATAGCCAGTCCATTACTCTCTGATTTGTTTGCTCGCTTCAATACCTGCAACTGCATTTGAAAATAAAAGAGTTCCTCAAATTTAATGCGTCTCAAGGCCTGCTTGTACTCACTCAAGGTTTTGGGAAAATGCATGGCATAAACCGCTTCTTGCCTTGGCATTAATCGGTATTTAGCAAGGAGGTGATCAGGCAGATTTTCCTTTAGACTTGCTAAAGCTCCGCTATCAAAAGCTGCTTTGATAGCTTTTATCAGGGCCGTTTGACTAATGCCCTGAGCCACATGATAAACTGGCTGCAAATCATCTTCCAAGGTCATGAGTAATTTCATCCCTGTCAAGGCCGTTTTTTTCTGATCCCATTTTCCAAAAATAGCGACCTCATTACCTAAAATCAATTTGTCCTGTAAATAAGGCTGGTTAAAAAAACTAACCCCTATGACCACTTCGCCTTGTTTCAATTTAAAAGTCAACCGATTCCGCTTAAAGCCATAATATTGCACACTGGGTGGCGTCACAATGGTACCTGTGAGCACAGCCTTTTCACCATCTAAAAGCTCAACAATAGACTTGCTCTTAAAATCCTCGTAACGAAACGGGTAATAGAGCAAGAGGTCTTTCACTTGATAAATAGCTAATTTTTGAAATTTTTCTGCTGACTTAGGGCCTAAGCCTTTTAAGCTAGCAATGGGGGCTGTTAATAACATCTTTCTTCCCTTCACAAAAACTCTTGCATCTATTATACAAGAGTTTTAAGTTATTTTCAGATAAAAGCTTGTGAGCAAGCTAAAAAGTCATGTTAATTCTTTACGGGCTCATGTGGTAAATGCTGTCGCAGACATCAGTTAAGAGTTCCTCATCATGTGAAATCAGGATAACCACCTTATCTTGGGATTTTACATCTTTAAGAAGACTAGACAAGGCCTGCATTTGTCGTAAATCAAGCCCGCTGCTTGGCTCATCAAAAATCAAAATCTCTTTTCCAGATAACAGACTGGCTGCAATCATGACTCTTTGTTGTTCACCTCCTGATAAGCTGGCAGGATGCCGCTCCAAAAGGTCTGTCAAGGCTAAACGTTCTAGCACCACTGCTGTCTCTGGGTGTTGCTCATGTCCTAAATTGACTTCTTCCAAAACCGATTCCGAAAATAACTGAAGCCCGACATCTTGCAAGACAAGACTCGTCTTTGCCAGGCGCTCCTTAGCAGATAAGGTCTGCCCCTGAAAACGAATCGTAGCTTGCTTATCTTCCAAGATACCTGACAGATAAGCCACTAGTTGGGATTTCCCCAAACCATTTGGCCCTGTGATTCCGGATACCTTTCCTGCAGCAAAACTAAGCTGGTCAATTCGTCTAAGGATTTTGGAGCCAGCTCGGACAGTCAAATTGTAAATACAAAGGTCATCCTTATCACTATAATGCTGACTGCTGCTTTTTTTTGTTAGAGTAGGAATTAAATCAGATAGGTCCAAGCGGCGCAAGCCCATATCTTGACGATCTTGGTCTGGCAAAGCTAGTAAGGTCTCAGCAGTCATCACTTGAGACAAGTAGCCTTGTTGGAAATAGAAAAACGCATCAGCCAAATCGGTCAAGTAATGTAGGCGATGTTCTGCCACAATAATAGTCTTTCCTGCCGCTTTTAGCTGACACAGGTAGGTTTTGACTACCTCTATTCCTGCCTGATCTAGGTTAGCTGTTGGCTCATCAAAAACCATAATATCCGTCCCTTGCATGATTGCCGTGGCAATAGCAACCCTTTGCTTTTGCCCTCCAGATAGATGAAACATGTCTCTACCAAGCAAGTCTTGAAAGTCAAAATCCTGCGCCAAGCCGTTGAGACGTTCCATAATCAGCTCAGAAGCAAGTCCTTGGTTTTCACAGGGGAAAACCAATTCGTGTTGGACTTCGCGATAGAAAAACTGGCTGGCTGGGTTTTGAAAAACGGAGGCCACAGACCTAGAGAAACTTTCAACACTGTCTCTGCCTGCTTGACAATCAGCAACTTTTAAACTGCCCTGCAATTCTCCGGCGTAATAATCGGGAATCAGGCCATTGAGTAGTTTCAAAAACGTCGATTTCCCAGAACCTGACTGGCCACAAAGGACAATTAGTTGCCCTGCTCTAACCTGACAATCAGCCACTTGGCAGGCTGCTTTTTGACTCTGCTGATAAGTAAAGCATAGGTCCTTGGCTGAAATCACTGAAGCACCATGATGGTGATGATGATGAGAATCCACAGTTGTACCCCCCAATCTTTCCAAGTTAGGTGTGATCCAAAACATTCGCTGGTGCCTCTTTGGACGGCCAACCCTTTGGTTAAACTAGCAATGGTTAAATCTTGACTACTCCGTATCAAAGAGAAAAGCAAGGGCACCAATAAATATTCCAGATAGTGTTTGGGTTTGATTAATATAGACCACTTGTCCAAGAAAATGCCTCTAATTTTTAAGGAGCGGTGAATCACCCGACTTTCTTGCTTAATGGTTGGCAAAAAACGAAACATGACTGCAAAGGTCAATAACCAAACTTCTGGAACATGCCATTTGCGTAAACCATGAACCAATTCGTAAATGGTGGTGGTTTTAATAGCAATCAAAGCCGCCAGCAAGGAAGGGTAAATCAATTTCCCTGCAACAGGTACAAAGGTCAGCAAGCGGTAAAAATAGGTCGGCAGCACCGCTAAGGGAACAAAAGACAAACCAACAAGCCACAAGTAAATCAGAGCCAGCTTAAAGGTCAAACCTTTTTTGCCCAAGGCATATAAAAGCATTAGTAAACCAGCGACTACCAGCATTTCTAGCCAACCATCAATACGGAAAAAGAAGCAGGCGTTGGCAAGTACCAACAAGAGTAGTTTGGTGCGAACATCAAGCCTCATGATAACAATCCCGATTTGGCAAAATGTTTTCTTAGCAAGTAATGGGCAAAAGCTGACCCCAATAAGGCTCCTACAAGAACTGTCCCAACAAACCACGTCACATGACTCAGACTAAAGTCATACATGACACGGTTGACATAGGCCATGTCCTTACCACGCGCCAACAAGCTTTCCACATAAGCATCTTTCAACAACCACATCAACAGAATTGGACCACTGTTGACAAAGGCAAACACCAGATAAGACAAGTTGTTGAAAACTCGTGACTTGTATTTACCTAGAGAAGCAATGACATCTGCTAGGAAGCCAAAAACAATACTTGGAAACATAGCCGCAAAAAAATGGCCACTGAGAAAAAAGAAACCTCCCATAATCAAGCCTAACAAGGTTACTGGTCCAAATTTTTGCAGTTTAGCAATCAGAAGAAAATAAACCGTTCCCCCTAATAAGGCAGCAAAAGCTGGCGCATATAACATATTTCCCGAATGATCAAAAAAGATGCCAATCAAAGTGCCCATACCGACACAAATAAAATAGAGGGCAGCAAAGGCGCCTGTTGTCATAATATCTTTAATTCGTAACTGTTTCATATTTCCTTTACCTCTTTTAGAGAACCATTTCTGACGTAAAATAATTGGTCAGCACAAGCTAAAGTTGATGGCCTGTGCGAAATTAAAAAGACCAGCCCTTGACAATGTGTTTTTATTAAATCAATGAGTATCGCTTCGTTAAGGGAATCTAGATTGGATGTTGGTTCGTCAAAAATATAACAACTGGCATTTTTCAGCAGTGCCCGCATCAGCTCTAAACGTTGCCCCTCACCCGCTGAAAAATCAGCTGGGCTCTTAATAACTGTATCCAAACCTTGTTCACAAGCCAACAAGCGTTCTTTCATATCACAAGCCTCAGCCAAATTCCAAATGGACTCATCTGAAATATCCTGACGGCCAAAGGTCAGATTTTCACGGATAGTTTGTTGGAAAAGCTGCGCTGTTTGTGGCACATAGGCAATATTAGACTGTAAGTTGGCTGCACTAAGCAACTGACTATCCACATCATTCAAGAAGATGTCCCCAGCCTTCCAATTATACCATTTCATGATTAATTTCACCAAGGTTGACTTCCCAGAGCCTGATTCCCCTTGGATACCAATGATGCCTTGCTTTTGGAATGCCACCGATAAATGATTGAAAACCAGTTCTCGACGGTCAGGGTAGGCAAAGCTAAGATCCTTAATCACAATATCTGTCAAGTCTTCTAACTGCTCTGTTCCTTTATCTGCCACAACTGTCTTATCTAAAAGACTAAACATATTTCTAGCGGCATTCATAGCACGTTTAAATCCTAAGGGCAGACGACCTAATTCTAAAAAAGGAGCAAACGAAGCCGTAAAAGCCACAAAAGCAAGGAGTCCCTTGTCAAAGGATAAACTGCCTTGCCGAATGCTATCAAAAACAATATAAGCAAAGGCTAAGATGGTTAAACCAAGCCAGAAAAAGGTCAAAGCCATTTGTAAAAATTGTGCCTGTGCCACTTTTCGATCAAGGGCATTGACCTGCTTGCTTTTTTGACTTAAGTGGTCAAATTGTTCTTCCAAAATCTGAAATTGCAATAAATCCTTGACTGATCGTAAGCTCTCTAAGAAATATGACAGGTAAGCCTTGCGTCCCTCATTTTGGTTTTTCAGTAATAATTGCAAAATATTAGCAAAGTAAATAGGAATAAGAATGGCTAAGCAGGCATAGGTTAGTAAGGCCAAAAAGGCTAGTTTCCAGCTGCTCTGCCAAAAAAAGCCAAACATCAATCCCGCTGATAAAATGGCTGTGCAAATAGGCGCAATGGTGTGGGCAAAGAAGACTTCTAGCGCTTCAATATCCTCCCCAATCATTTTTAGCAAGTGGCCACTGTCTTGTTGGTCGAGACGAGCTGGTGAAAGAGCTCTTAATTTCTTAAAGATCATATTTCTAAAAGCAGCTAAACTGTGAAAGGCAACAAAATGACCAAAATAGTGTTCCCCATAACGAACAAGTCCTCGTAGAAAGGCCAAAGCAAGCAACAGATATAAATCAGTTATTGAAATAGCATCTTGCTTAAGAGCCAATAGCCCCAAATAAGCTAGACTAGTTGGAATGCTTACCGTGATGAGGAAGCCCATAACAGCAAAGGTCACTGCTAAGGCAATCCAAGGAAGCAATGCCTTCATCAAAGTTAATAAACGTCCAATGAGGGTTAAGGTAGATGTGTTAGATTTAGCCATAAATACTTGCCTCCAGTCTTGCCTGAGTGTCAACCAGTTGACGATAAGATGCTTGGTTTCGGTAAAGGTCTTGAGGCCTACCTAAGCAAGCAGCTTGGCCTGGACTTAAAAAGAGAATCTGATCAGCCCTTTTCAGGCGAGACATCTTGTGAGTAATGACAACGACCATAGCTGTCTTAGCTAACTGGCTCATCAAATCATAGATGATGCTCTCATTTTCAGCATCTAAACTCGAAGTGGCTTCATCAAAAATATAGAGGGAGCGTTGACTTAAGAAAGCTCTGGCACAAATGACCTGTTGCCTTTGGCCAGGTGACAAGAGATTGCCGTTTTCTCCAACCAGCGTATCAATCCCATCTGGCAGCCAATTAATGAAACTCAATAACCCATGCTGATCAATCCAATCCAAGACTTCTTTTTTAGAGAGATCTGCTGCCAGCCTTAAATTATCGTAAATGCTACGGTTCAACAAGGTAGATTGGTCCGATACATAAAGAACCTGCTGATTGATGCTTTCTTGCGATAAACTTTCGCTGTCTAAATCATCAAAGAGAATATGACCACTCGTTGCTTGCTGACGTTTCAAGAGCAGTTGAGCTAGACTTGTCTTCCCCTGTCCTGACACTCCCGCAATAGCTGTTAGTTGCCCCTTAGTCAGGGTCATCGTAATCCCATTAAGCACTGTTTTTTCCCCATAAGCCAAGGTCAGATGTTGAATGTCAACCCGGCTAAAGCTAGTTGCTAGTTTACTCTTGTCATCTTTTCTTGCTGGAACACTATCCAAGAAAGTAAAGATACGGTCAGCCATTTTGGTATTCATCATAACCAAGTGCATGCCATAGCCCTGCTCACGAATAGGGGCAAAAAATTCTGTGGCAATCAAGAGAAAGAAGAGGAAACTAAAGAACGATAACTGGCCTGTTGCCAAAGCTTGAACAGCTAAAAATCCTGACAAACCAATTCCTAGATACATGACTGCATCCATATAACCAACTGCTTGTAGTTGAAAGCCGAGCAAGGACATGGTAGCCTTGCGAAACTGCTCTGCCTTACCAGCAAATTGTTGCTCGTAACGTTCTGCTGCTTGATAAGAATACAGGGTATTAAGGCCTTTAAGATCATCCATAAATAAATTGCCAACATCCATATAAGAAGACCAATAATGATTCATGATTTGCTTAGACCGCTTTTGCATAGCCATAATAGAAATAGGAATAAGAGGCAGAGCTAATAAAAAGACTAAACCTGCCAAGGGATAACTTAAAAAAACCAAGAGCATAACCGTTGTACAATTCCATTTGGTTCGCATAGATAAGGACAAATAATAGGCATAATAGGTGTCCAAACTGTCAATCCCTTGCGAAGCCAGCGTCAAAATATCAGCATTGCTGGAATTAAGATCAAATTGCCCATCCAAGGCAACAAAAGCCTCAAAGAAAGATTCTTTGAGTGAGTCTCTAGCAAATTGTGAAGCAATCCCTTGCAATTGCTTGCCTAACATAGCAAGGGCAAAGCCTACCACATTTAAAAGCAAGAGTAAGCCTACCAAATGCCCTAGAACAACGACTTGTCCTGAGACAAAGGCCGCAAAGGTTTTAGCGATGAGGTAAAAACTGATAATCCTCATCAAAAATTGTAACCAAGATAAAAAGGCTGACATATAAAGCAAATAGTTTTTCGGTGCAATGCGCTCTCGTAATCGCTTTAGCAGCTTTTTTCTTTTTTTCCTTGATATTGTATCTCCTGTTGCCGTCATCTGTTCTTGTTCCTATCTCTCCTTTGACTTCTAGTATCATTGGTTTTGTTGACCAATGAGGTGAGGACAAACTGTTGACCATTTTTCTCAACAAAGGGCAATTCAACACCAAAGACATCTCCGATAAATTGTTGATCAAGGAGTTCTCTTGGCTGACCTTGGGCATAAAGCCGCCCATCTTTCAGTCCAATAAGATGGTCTGAAAGAGACAAGGCCTGATTGATATCATGTAATACTAAAACAATTGTTAGCCCTAGTTCTTGGTTGATTTTAGCAATCAGCTTGAGAATGTCAAGCTGGTACCTAATATCCAAATAAGTCGTTGGTTCATCTAAAAAAATAATATCTGTTTCCTGAGCAAGAGCCATGGCAATCCAAACCCTCTGCTGCTCACCACCAGAAAGGTGTTGGATGTCACGATAAACATAATCACTCAAAGCCGTTACCTCTAAGGCCCAAGCAAGACGTTCTTCATCTTCTTTGGTAGTCGTTCTAAAAAAAGAACGACGGGCAAGCCTAGCCATGGCTACCAATTCACCCACTAACAAACCTTCGGCCACTTGATGGTATTGGTGTACCACTGCCACTTTTTTCGCAAAAGCCTTAAGAGAAATAGTTGCTAATTCTTCCTGCTCAAGCCAAACCTGCCCTTGTTTTAATGGAAGATTTTTGGTTAATAATTGTAATAAGGTCGACTTGCCACTGCCATTTGCCCCCATAATAGTGGTAATTTTCCCCTTTGGAATGCTAAAGGTCAGGTTATCTAAAACAAGATTTTCCCCATAAGCAAAGGAAAGGTTTTGCACCTTAATATGACTGCTGTTCTTGCTCATATAATATCAGACCTCCTTAACAGGTAGATAAAGTAAGGCCCGCCTACAATACTCATTATAATCGCAGGGCTAATTTCCAATGGGTAAGCAAGACTTCTTCCTAAGGTATCGGCTAGCAAAAAGACAAAGGCTCCAAGCAAAGCTGAAAAAGGAATTAAGATTTGGTGCTTACTTCCAACCAGCAAGCGGCTAATATGAGGGACAATCAAGCCTAGGAAAGAAACCACTCCAACGACCGAAGTGGCTACCGAAGCCAGTAAAACAGCAACCAAGGAAATTCCCAACCGTAACACCGTAGCATCAATTCCTAGATTACGAATCACCCGGTCATCTAAGAGAAGAAGGTCACAGGTTTTTGACAATAGCAGAGCTAGCAACAAGCCAATGAATGTACAAGGGAGCAATCCCCCTACATCAGACCATGTTTTCTGACTAATATGACCTGCTAAAAGAGCATTGACCACAGGACTAGCTGAGGCAGAAAAACTGGTTAAAGCAGTTGACAACCCCATAAATAAAGCATTAATGGCAATCCCTGTTAGCATAATCCGAATAGGATGAAGCCTCTTTTTCCACGCTAGACCATAAATCAGCAGGAAAGACACCCCGCCTCCTAAAAAAGATACGATTGACCCATAAAGAAGCAATTGCGGTAAAAGTAAACTAGAGACTAAAACCATAAAACTCGCTCCACTGGAAATACCGATAATAGCAGGATCCGAAATGGGATTTTTCAAAACCGCTTGAAAAAGAACTCCCGAAACAGCTATCCCTGCTCCTGCCAATAAAGCAATGACAATTCTTGGAAAGCGTAAGTCATAAATCAAGGCCACTTGGGGGTCATAAGCCACAAACAATCCCTTGACAATCGCTCCGTAAGAAACCGCCAAACCACCAAGGGATAAGGCAATAGTCGCCAAAAACACGAGGGCGAGAATCAAAAGAATCAGATAAAGACCACTTCTGAAACGTTTTTTAGCCAGTAGAGATTGATCCCTTTGTAAATCTGATGCTGTCATGTTACTGATGACCTCCCATCTGGTCAAAAAGCTGTGCTAAGGTGTCTAAGGCTTCTGGGTAGTTAAATTTAGCACTCATTCCAAAGAGAGTATTATCCAAGTCATAGACTTTCCCTTTCTTGACTGCCGTAAAATGTTTCCAAATATCATTCTCAGTAAATTCTTTGTCAAACATCACTTTTACCTTGTCTGGAATGGCATGAGCTGTCCGTAAAATCAAATCGGGCCTCTTAGCCAGCATGTCTTCAGGGTTAGCTGATAGAAATTCCTTATCAGCTGACTGATAAACATTCTCACCACCTGCCAAGTCCAAAAGATTCCCTACATAAGACTGGTTAGTCGCCACCAAATAACTGCCTGGCAAGCCCATAAGGATAAGCACTTTAGGTTTTTTCTTCCCTTTACGTTTCGCTTGGAAAGCATGATAATCATTCTGATATTGCTGGCGCAATTCTTTTGCTTCTTGTTGACGTTGGAAAAGGTTTCCTAAATCATCAATGGACTGGTACATCCCCTCAACACTTCGTAAGTTCAAAAAACCATACTCAGTATCCAATTTTTGATACTTGGGTTCCAAGTCTTCCTGTAAAGAATTAGGGCTTAAAATCCAAGTTGGTTTCAAAGAAGCCACCAATTCCATATCAGGATTCATGGGTAAACCCACACGCTTAACAGCGTCATAGCGTTTGGGTAGGGTATATAATTGACTATCACAAACCCCAACGAGGTCAAGATTTAAACGATTACAAATATCAACCACAGCCACCGAAGTGGCTACAATTCTCTGCTCTTTAGTCTCTTTAGCAGTTTTAGGATGCTGATTCACACAAGCTACCAAAAAGAAGGTCATTAAGGCCAGACCAATTCCTTTAACTTGTTTTATCATCTTTTCTTCTCTTTCTCCAAACCCATGCTGCAGCCCCTCCTAGTATTAGGAAAAGAGTTGGAAGATAGTAAATAATCACTGGTAAGGCCTTCTTACCCTTGGACTTTTCTTCTGTTTTCTGGTCTAAAGAAGTAGTCAAGCCCAACTTAGATGACTTTTTCTGATGAAGTTTCTTAGCCGTTAACGTTGAGGAACTTGCTGATTTAGGCACTACTTGTTCCTGTGACTTCTTAGTCTCTTGGTCAAGGGATTGGGATTTATCTACCACTTTTGGTGCAACGGCTTCCTTAACCACCTTATCTTGTCTGTCTTGATACTCATCTGTTTCGGTGACCAGCTGTGCTACCATATCGCCTGAATAACCAGCTTCAAGCCCAGCAGGAGAGAGGTAAAAGACCACTTCTCGTCCCATAGGCTCCACAAACATGCTTCCTCGAATAACACTATTAATATCAGGCAAGGTTATGGCAATGTCTTTGGTTGTTCCGTTTGAATCTGTCCCTTGGTGCGTTACCCTGTAATCAACTACCTGAAAGTCACCCCGTCCTCCAGACTGCACCCAAAAATGGTAATGACCTGAAAAATCAGCCAAACTCATGCGAAAGGTTAAAACGAGCTCCCCTGACTCCGAAGCTTCCAGCAGCCCATTGTTATATACAGTGCCCTCCACCATGCCTTGACCAATATCAAAGGCATTCTCACCACCACTGTCTTCGATCACTCCAGACACAGGATGGCGGTAATCTCTCTGAATCAGACAACTGTAAAGCTGGCCCTTATCCGCATAAACAGGACCTGTCATTGCAGACAAGCCTAGCATAAATACAATTATTCCTTGCAAAATACGGTTTGTTGCTGCCTTTGTCATATCTTCCTCTTTTTCTGTCTTTTTCGTCATTAGCTCGCTTTGTTCTTAGAACAATTATCAAAGCAGTTCTTTTGCCCTGCCCCACGCTGATTCTGCCTAAACCAAATAGGATTATCAAACGCTAAAAACACACCTATTCCCCGACTGCTCTCAATCAAACTCATACAGCTTATCGGAAATAGGCATGTTTTTAGCTCTTATTAGCTAGACTGCATTATTGTTTAGCCTGCTATTGAGCTTCTTATTTGAATAATTTTTTTCGACCGAGAACTAATCCTAGAGCTGCTATCACAAAAGTGGACAGGCCAGCAATCAAATGATAGTCATTGTTACTGCCCTTGAATTTTGATAGTTGTCCTAAATGTTCTCCTTTGTCAGCTGCTTTTGATGTCAAACCTTTTGAATCCTGACTAGCTGATGATTGATGATCAGAAATCAAACGCTTTAATTTATCTATTTTACTGGAATCAGCCTTTTGAGAAGTTGTTTCTTGCTTAGCTTGAGTTGCTGGTTTCTTAGCCAATAAATCAGTTAAGTTGGCAATTCCTGAACCAGATGACGATTGCTTAGGACTTGCTCCTCCTTGCTGGGTAGCTGGTACTCCTGTCGGCTGGCTTACTGTGGTAACTCCCCCATCTCCAGTTCGAGAAAGGGGCTCATCTCCTACTTTATTCTTATCTTTGGTGAGGCTCTGCCAATCCAGACGCATAAAGACCGTTTGGAAACCTGAACCCTTTGAAATAGAGTCCATGATAGGAACAAAGACCTGTAATGGCACAAGTCCATCTTTTTTAGCTTGTTCAATCAATTTAATGCGAAGTACCTTAGGATAGTTTTTGCCATAGGTGTCTTCAAGAGATATGCCAGTAGCATCGGTAAAGTAAGAAATCACCTCTGCTTTTTCTTTTTGACCAATCGGTTTACCAGCCAAATCTCTTTGGTAACCATCCACAAAATAGCTCAATTCCCCAAGATAACCCTGCATTTTACCAACTGTCATGCCTTTAAATTCAATTTCCAAATAAGGAAGACCTTTTTCCACAATCAAGGTCACTCGGTGATTAATAGCCTTATTGGACATAGATTCTGATGCCAAGTCTGTCTTCAACATATCGGCAGTCAGGTAATAAATACCGTCTACCAGTTGATCTTTAGTCAGTCCTATTTCTTCCTTGTTAGCAGTTGCTTCTTGTTTCAGTGCTTGCTCTTTCGTCACCGTAATATCATTTGAGACAAGGTAAACATACTCGCGTCTTTTGGCAAATTCCTTGATTAGCATAGCTTTACGAATGCGGTAAGTGCCCGCACCTTTTAAATCAAAACTGCCTTCCAGTTCATCTTTTGGGTCATTGACCATTTCTTTTTTGTCAACGGTCACATATTGTCCATTGGACGTTTTCTTTTGCAACTGAATCATAATATTCCAGTCGATTTGCAGATCATTAAGTAAAGAAGTGGTATCTGAACCTTTTTCTTGTAAAAATTGTTGATAGTCATCAATAGAAACTAGTTCTCTATTGATGACAGAATTTGTCTTTTGCTCCCAATAATACAAATCTAAAAGACTGAGCGCTTGATGATACTTAATTGTTGCTCCATCTAAAGAAGCTTCAAGTTTTGCAAGATGTTTTTGTGGAGTCAGTTTATGTTGCCCAATAAGAGCTCTTACTTTTGGACTGACACTTTTTAACTGGTTGAATGTCACATCTAAATTAAGCGTTTCAATATCTGGAAATACCGATTCTTCAACTTGAGTAAGTATGTTATTAAAAAAATCAAGTTTCGTTAATTGGCTATTATGTTTAAATATCTTATCTGGAAGGCTTGAGATTTCATTTGTTGATAAATTGAGTACAGATAATTTTGGAAGATCTTTAAATGAAATATTTTCAATGCTAGTAATATGATTCCTACTTGCCACGATAGTATTTAAGTGGTGTAATTTTCCAATCGCTTTTGGCAGTAGCGATAAATGGTTTTGAGAAAAATCAATAAAGCTGAGTGATACTAGAGGCTCTAGTGCCTTTTCAGATATATCTTCAAGATTATTTTCTGCAAATCCTAATGACGTGAGATGAGACAAGCCTTCAAATAGGTCGTCGTGAAGACTTTTAATACGATTTTTTGAGAGATCAAGTTGTTCTAGGTGATTAAGTGGTTTAAATAATCCCCCTTCAAGAGTGTGAATAAAGTTACTTGATAAGTAGAGTTCTTTTAATTGAGTATTATTCTTAAATATATTTTTGTCTAGGTAGGTTAAATAATTACTTCTTAAATTAAGAAACCGAAGTTGTTTCATTTGGCTAAACATCTCTTTTGGAATTTCCGTAATTTGGTTTCCTTCTAAGTGTAATTCGGTAACCTTTTTAAGGTGTTTTAAAAGGGAAATATCTGTCAAATCGTAGTGGTCTAAGCGTAATTCCCCTTGAATTTGACCTAACTCAGCCTCTGACAGCTTGCCATCACCATCTAAATCTTTGCCAAGTTTAATCAAAACTTTTTCAAGCCGTTCCGAACCAGCTCCCTTTTCTTTGTCATCAGTTTCTGCCTGATAACCCGTCCAACCTTTACTAATAGCTGTATCAAAGGTCATATCAAGCTTGGTGTATTTGTCATAGTGGTGTAAATCACTCTCTTGCCCACCCATAGCCGACACCAATACAGCACCCTTGTGCAATGCATTCAGATCTTCGATTGGCATGGTAAATTCACTGCGAATGTAGTTGTTGTTAATGTCTCGCTTACCAACTTGAGTCCGCACAGAGGTTGGATAAGTGCCTTTGCTTTCAATGGAAAAATCAATCAAAAATGCTCCCAAGGCAGTGTTAAGCAAGGAAATTTCCATTTTCCCATCTTCCTTCACCACCAATTTAGCCTTTTTATCAAAAGCTCCTTGAAGCATAGAAGACTCTTCTGTATTTTCCTTGTTGGCTCTAAAATTTAACGTATAAGTACCGGCAGTCAGGTTATTAATAGAAATATCAGCTGATTGATAAACTTTAATGGTATCTTTTAACAGTCGATAAGTATCAGCAAGTAGCTTACTATCTTTGATTTCCTTGTAAGAATCCTTGATGACTTGAAGTTTCTCAGCCAGATCTTTAACTGCGTCTTTGTTACTTTCTTTAGCAATAATAGCATCCGCCTCTTTCATTGCTTTTTCTAAAGAGGTGACATCCAACTCTGTTGACTGACTGTCTTTGGCAGACACACTCCGCTTTTGTTTGGCAGATACAAAATGGAAATGACCATCTTTCTTGGCAACAGTAATAGTGACATCTTCAAATCCTTTGGAAGATATCACAATAGTATTTTCCCCATCTTTAAAAGCTTTTGTTCCAAGATGAAGTCCTTTCATATTGGAGACCCAACCAAGAGTATCTTTCACAGAATCAGAAATCAAATCCTTATAAAGAGAACCATTCACTTTGATGTCTGTAATTTGTTGCGTTAACGATTTGACTTGTTTGTTAGTAGAATAACGGTCAATCTCTGGGAATACAATAGCGCCATCTTCTTCGACCAGTTTTGTAATCAGCGATAATTCGTCACTAGTTGTTTCTGGCTGCTTGCTAGCTTTAGCAACTTCTTTTTCAGTAATGTCTTTATTAGAACCAGTGTATTCATCGACTTGTTCAAGGCTAGCAGTAGCATCCAAAGTTTTAGCTGTTATAAAAGTGACCTTATTGCCCTCTTTTTCAAAGGTCACAAGAATACCGCCATCCTTTTTATTGACAATAACCAAGTCATGTTTGCCATCTTTAATAAGCTTAGCGTTTATTTTAACCCCTTGGTAATTGATGTCAAAACTGCGATCACCTGCCATGCTTTTTTCATAGGTTTCCTTATCAAGGATAATCTTTTCAATGTTTTTATAATATTGTTTTCCAGCTGACTTATCAGCATAAGGGCCAATCTCTTCAAACAAGAGAATATTGTCCTGTGTTAGTTTAACCGTTGTAACCAACTGTGACTGAACCAAATAGCCTTCTGATTTGACCGTTTGCGCAGCCTGAGCCAGAACAAATGCTGACATTGCCACAAGGGCGTACTTGCTGATTTTTTTCATTTCAATCAACTTTCTAAAAATTTTTATAAAATTATTAACTTTTTTATTAACTGCCCCTAATTTATCACTTTGTGATTACTTTGTCAAGCGGATTTTAAGAGCGCTTTCTAAGGCTCTATAGGTTTTTATAGGCCATAAAAAGAACAAAAAAGACCCAACTCTCGACAAGGAGAGCTGAGTCTGGAGAAAAGTGATTAACCTTTATTTTTTCCCGATAACATAGGTTAATTGTTCTGCTTGCTGGGCAGTGAAGGTACGGTAAGATACCTTACCTAAACCAAGACAGTTAGATTCGGAAATGAGGATAGACCCATCTTTTCTGACATCTTCAACAATGGAGACATGACCATACATGCCATCGGCACCTGCTTGTCCTGGCGCAAAAGAAACGGCATAACCAACTTTTGGTGTCTTAGACAGAGCATAACCGGCTTTGTATTTCCAGTCACCACCATTTCCCATGAAAGGATCAAACTGGTAACCCAATTCTTTAGCACGGTTATACACATACCAAGTACATTGTCCCCAAGCATAGCTTGACGCTTGATAGCTCAAGACATCATAACTCTTAGAGAGCTTGTAACCTGTTGGAACGGTCGCAAAACTAGAAGAGGATTGAATCTTCAATTCTGCTGGGATAGCCGGTGTGCCACCGTGGGTGTCAATCCATTTATCCATGTCTTCCATGATTTGAGCACGGCGTTTACCACTGCCTGTGGTATCTGTAAAGTAAACCCCACCATCAGTGGCAAAATTTAATCGCCCTTTTGAAAGCTTAGCAGCTTTGGCATCCTGCAAAGCAAAATTAATATTTTTATTCTTGATGATGGTTTCTTGGGTCAGTCTAACAATAGCCACATCATCATTAAATTTACTGGCATGCGTTGGGTCCAGATCAAAAGCGGCATAGCCAAACATATTGGCACCAAGCAAGGTAGCAACGCCTTTAGTTCCCAAAGAACTTTCAGACATCGCAATGGCAACAATAGCACGGACATCTAAACCACTTTTCTTTTCCCATTGTAAGAGTTTTTCACCGTTGATACGCGTGCTATCGTAAGCAATACCTGTTGACTTCAAATAACCATCAATTTGCTCTGCCTTGATGCCATAGCGACGTGATAAAAGGTTGTGCGTGTAGGCATCCTTGCCACTCCAATGCTCTACATAAGCTGCATACGTATTGACAGATGGTACCACTGGCATGTCTACTCTTACATCTAAATCCAAAGGAGAGCCAGGAAGATGACTAGCTGGTGCTTGCGGCACTTGGGGTGCGGGGGCAACAGGTGCCGTATCTGATTTTGGTGGCTGGGGTTTTGATTGGTCAGCAGGCTGCTTCTCTGACGGCTCTTCTTTGGATTTTTCAGAAGAATCTTTAGAATCTTGGCTAGCGTCAGACTTGGTCTGCTCATCTGGCTGTTCAGGTACAACTGGACTAGCAGGGTCAGGCTTAGCAGAAGTCTCGTTTCCAGTTTGGTCTGCTTTATCTACTTGACCAGTTTCTATTTTGGTATCACTTCCTGTTTCCTCTTGAGAGGAAGAGGCATTGCTTGTGACATCAGTAGTAGTTGCTGTCAATTGATTAGCATCAAGCAAAGCATCCTGAGCCAGAACGGTCATGTTTCCAGCGGTCGGTGCTAAGAGAGCTAATAGCATGACAACCCTTAATAATTTATTTTTATTCATGAATTCATTAGTACTTCTTTCTAATATTATCCACTTCATTATAACACTAAGTAGAAATAAAATGCAATCCTTTTCTGTACTATTATTCTAATACACCCTTGGAATGCGATCACTTAGTAGGCATAAGACCTCATAATTAATAGTGTTGCGGTAGGTCGCCACATCTGTCACAGAAATGACTGCCCCTTGATTTTGACCAATTAAGGTCACTTTGGTTCCCAGAGGATAAGCTTTAGGGAGGCGTATCGTCACTTGGTCCATGGATACTCGACCAATGATGTCACAAAATTGCCCTTCAACAAGAACTGAAAATCCCTGCATCTCTCTCGTCCAGCCATCAGCATACCCAATTGGAATGGTCCCCACATATTCTGACTGTGTCGCCACATACGTCGCCCCATAGCCAACGGTATCACCAGCTGTAATTTCCTTCACATGAACCAAAACAGTTTCGAGGGACAAGGCTTCTGTAAGAGGGAATGGCAATGCTAGCTCAGTCCCGCTTGGGTTTAAGCCATAGATAACAATCCCCAAACGAACCGCATTAAAAATGGTTTCACTATGCCAGAGACTTGTCGCTGAATTGCTGGCATGCACCAAACTAGGCTTGTAAGTAAGCTGACCAAGCAAGTCTTTAAAGAAGTTTAGTTGCTGATTAAATTGACGCGTATCAGCCTCATCTGCCGTGGCAAAATGTGTGAAAACACCTTCGACATTAGCTCCCATAGCCAGCAAGCCAGCAATCAGAGCATCTGTTTCTTCGACTGAGCGAAGTCCAATACGCCCCATACCTGAGTCAATTTTGATATGAACTGTCAAACCTTGCAGGTCTTCTCTTTGTATCTTTGCAACTTCCAGCCATTCTAAGCTGGCCACCGTAACTGTAATTCGGTGAGCAATCGCCAAATCCAATTCATTGGGAACAAGCACCCCTAGGATTAAAATGTCTTTGTCAATACCAGCCTGACGCAGTTCCAAAGCTTCGTCAAGATTCGACACACAGTAGGCATCTACTTGATCTAACAGAGCCTTTGATACCTCAACAGCACCGTGACCATACGCATCAGCCTTAACCACTGCATAAGTCTTGGTTCCCACAGGAATATATTTTTTGACACTCGCGAGATTGGCCTTTATCGCTGATAAATCTATCCTAGCAATGGTTGGGCGGTGTAAACTTGAAATCATTTGCCATCCTCCAAAATAACACTGGCTTGGACGTAGTCTCCACTATGTGAAATGCTGATAAAACTCTTTCCTTCAAAAGGGGACTTGGTTAGAACAGGGCGACCTTTCGTATCATTTAATATTTCAATGTCCTGAAAAGTTAACTGGCCAATGCCTGTTCCCATAGCTTTAGCAAAGGCTTCCTTACCTGACCAGCGACCTGCCAAATAACTAATCTGACGCTTATAGGGATAAGTCTCAAAAACAGCTAATTCCTGCTTCGTCAGTACTTTCTGCGCTAAACGGGGATTCCTTTGGTAAGCTTTATCAATGGCTGAAACCTCTTGTAAATCTATTCCATGTCCAACAATCATTTTCTTTTACCAGCCCTTATCTCATTTTGAAATTAGAAAGACTTAAATAGTGAGAAGCCAAGAACAATTCCCAGCTTCTTACTTTATGTCATCATCTTATCATGATGCCTGTTGATTACCACTAGAAGGCTTGACGTCCATGACAGTTTTTGAATTTTTTCCCTGAACCACATGGGCAAACATCGTTACGGCCAACCGTTGAAAAATCAATACTACCAGTCATATCATCGTTAAATCCTTGGGATTGGATATTTTGAGGCGCAGTTGTTGTCGCATGTTGACTTGCTCGTTCACGTTCTTGCTCGTGAATTTGCGCTTTCATCATGGTACGTGTCACATCAAACTCGATAGCACCAATCATGTCTTGGAACATTTTGAAGCCTTCTGCTTGGTATTCCACCACAGGGTTATTTTGAGCATAGCCACGAAGGCCAACTGCGTTACGTAACTGATCCAAGGCATCAATGTGCTCAGTCCATTTATTGTCCACAATCATCAAAATCAATACTTTTTGGAATTCAATAATCGCTTCTTGATCACGAAGTTTGGATAACTGTTGGTCATAAATAGCCAGTGCTCTTTGATAAAGATTCTCTTTGATTTGATCCTCTTTCAAGCCACGCAATTCTTTAGCGCTGATAGATTCTTCGGGAACAAGTGATGTACGCGCAAAGGTCACGATAGCATCAACAGCATCTTTGCGATTGCTGCGTGAGTGAGCATCCACGGCACGGTCAATAGTTCGTTTCATCATGCCTTTAATTTCTGGGCCAAGATCACGATTAGCAGTAATGACATCACGACGGTTAGCATAGATAATTTCACGTTGCTCACGCATCACATCATCATACTGCAAGACTTGTTTACGGGTATCGTAGTTATTTCCTTCAACCCGTTTTTGAGCCGATTCCACTTGACGTGCCAACATGCCTGACTTAATCACAGTATCTTCTTCGTTCAATTTCATACGGTCCAAGAAAGCCTTAATCCGGTCTGAACCGAAACGTCTCATCAAATCGTCTTCCAATGATAGGTAGAATTGAGATTCACCAGGGTCTCCTTGACGTCCTGAACGACCACGAAGCTGATTATCAATACGACGGCTTTCATGACGCTCTGTACCAATGACACAGAGGCCACCAAGTTCACGAACGCCTTCACCGAGTTTAATATCAGTACCACGACCTGCCATGTTGGTCGCAATGGTAACAGCACCGCGCTGGCCGGCATTCATAATAATTTGGGCTTCTTTGAAGTGGTTCTTAGCATTTAAGACTTCATGAGGAATACCTGCTTCCACCAACTTACGAGAAATCAAATCACTGGTCTCAACAGCAACAGTACCAACAAGAATCGGTTGTCCTTTGTCGTGACGCGCTTTAACGTCTGCTACCACCGCTCTAAATTTAGAATCCAGAGTTGGGTAGAGTAGGTCTGTATGGTCAATACGGGCAATAGGACGGTTGGTTGGAATCGGAATAATACGCATGTTGTAAACTTCGCGGAATTCTTCTTCCTCAGTTTTCGCAGTACCAGTCATCCCTGCCAATTTTTTATACATACGGAACATGTTTTGGTAGGTGATTGAGGCACTGGTTTTTGATTCTTCTTGGATACGAACGCCTTCTTTGGCTTCAATAGCTTGGTGCAAACCGTCAGAAAAACGGCGACCTTCCATCGTACGACCAGTAAATTGATCGACAATCAGAATCTCACCATCTTCACTGACCACATAGTCAATATCTAATAACATGATGTAGTTAGCACGAAGAGCATTGTCAATGAAGTGGGTTAAGGCAACATTTTCAATATCGTACAGGTTAGCTAAGTTGAAATAACTTTCCGCCTTGTCAATTCCTGAATCACTCAGACCAATGGTCTTAGTTGGGACATCAATAATGTAATCAACGGAGGTCAAGGTCTTAACGAACATGTCTGCACGAATATATAATTGATTGGTTTCTGAGCTGACAGCACCTGACACAATCAGAGGGGTTCTTGCTTCATCAATCAAGACTGAGTCAACTTCGTCGACTAGGGCAAAATTGAGTGGGCGTTGAACCATGTCCTCTTGGCGGACAACCATGTTATCACGAAGGTAGTCAAAACCGACCTCAGAGTTGGTTGAATAAGTAATATCGCAATTGTAGGCTTCGCGTTTTTCAGCAGGAGATTTTGCAGCTAGGTTAATCCCAACTGAAAGTCCTAACCAGCTGTAAACCTCACCCATTTCTGTCGCATCACGTGTTGACAAGTACTCATTGACGGTGATAACGTGAACCCCTTCGCCAGCAAGGGCATTGAGGTAAACAGGCATCGTAGCTGTTAGGGTTTTCCCTTCACCGGTTCGCATTTCAGGAACATCCCCATTATGAAGGACAATTCCCCCCATGATTTGGACGCGGTAAGGATACAAACCAAGCACACGTTTTGAAGCTTCACGGACAACCGCAAAAGCCTCTGGTAATAATTGTTCAAGGGTTTCCCCTTTTTGGTATCGTTCTTTAAATTCTGGTGTTTTTGCTTGTAGCTCTCTATCTGACAAGGACGCCATGTGGTCTGCGTAGGATTCTACTTTTTTTGCAATTTTTTCTAATTTTCTTAGTTCGCCTTTGTCATTTTCGATGACTTTGCGTAGAATATTGGCCATTCTCTTTCCTTTCGATCGTCTAATCAGTTCATTCTAACATAAATAGGCAGGCAGTTCAAGAAATGATGGCAAAGATGTCGGAGAAAAAGGAAGCTACAAGTGCCTCCTTCTTCTCATTTTAATGCCATGATATTACATATGATGGTTAGGATGACTCACAATCATTTCCAATTGACCATCAAAAGACCATGATTTAACATCGTTAGGCAAGATAAAATGCATGCCTTTTTCTAGCTCATAAGCCTTCTGGTCAACATAGAGTTTCCCTTGACCATTTAAGACACTGACTAGCAAGTAAGGAGCAGCTTGTTTCATATCAACCATTTGGCTAGTTACCCATTTGTAAACGGTGAAAAATGGCGTTGAGACTAAAGTTGTTGCTGTAATATTATCCAAAACCATAATGGCTGGCACACTATTTTCAGGCTTACCGATAGTTAAGACATCAATGGATTTTTCAATATGAAGGTCACGAAGATTACCATTAGCATCTTTACGATTAAAATCATAAACCCGATAAGTGGTATCAGATGACTGCTGAGTTTCTAAAATAAGGATTCCCTTACCAATCGCATGCATGGTGCCACTTGGAACATAGAAAAAATCTCCTGCCTTGACTGGTATGCGAGTCAGTAAATCATCCCAATCGCCTGCTTCAATCATCGCACGAAGGTCTTCTTTAGACTTGGCTTGGTGACCATAAACGATTTCGGAACCTTCTTCGGCAGAAATAATATACCAGCATTCTGTCTTGCCCAGTTCTCCTTCATGCTCAAGTCCATAAGCATCATCTGGGTGAACTTGAACACTTAGCCAGTCATTGGCGTCTAAAATCTTGGTTAACAACGGAAAGACTTCTTCTTTGGGATTTCCAAACAAAGCCGGCTCTTCCACATATAATTTGTTTAAAGGTTGCCCTTGATAACGCCCATTGGTAACTGTCGAAACACCATTAGGATGAGCAGAAATAGCCCAATACTCACCTGTGGTTTCGCTTGGAATGTCGTAAGCAAAGACATCTCTCAACTTGGTGCCACCCCAAATTCTGTCGTGCATGGTTGATTTTAGAAATAATGGTTCTGACATAATATTCCTCACTTCTGATGTTAATCTCTGTTTATTATAGCATGTTCTGGCTGACTGCGCTTTCTTTTACTAGACAAACAGGCAAAACCAGACCTTATTTTGCTTCCGCAGCCAACTTGGCCAAGGCAAAATTTCCCAGAGTAGCAGAGCCATTGTCCGCAACAGCAGGAGTAACAATGTAGTTTGGTAAAGCGGGAACTGGCAAGTAATCCGTTAAAAGGCTTTCAAAGTGCTTGTGAACACGCACAAGCATGTGTTCTTGCGCCATCACCCCTCCTCCCAAAACAATCACTTGGGGACGGTAAAGCATGGTTGCTTGCAGTGCTGCTTGGGCAATATAGAAAGCTTGAATGTCCCAAACATCAGCTTCCTGATCAAGCCGTTCACCTCGCACTCCTGTCCTTGCTTCAAGACTTGGACCTGCCGCCATTCCTTCCAAGCACCCCTTATGGAAAGGACATACCCCTAAAAAACCATTTGCCACATCTTCTGGATGAGGCATCACATAGGTATGGCCAGCTTCTGTATGACCTAATCCCCCAATAAAGTGGCCATGTTGAACAGCTCCCGCCCCGATGCCTGTACCGATCGTATAATAAACCAAATGCTCCACACCAGGACGAGCAAGGGCTTCGCCATAAGCAGAACTATTAACATCTGTGGTCACATCAAAAGGAATCTCAAAAGCAGCAGATAGTTGGCCCAATAAGTCTACATTGCCCCAACCTGGTTTTGGAGTGGTTGTGATATAGCCGTAAGTTTCTGACGACGGATCAATATCAATCGGTCCAAAAGAACCAATAGCAATACCAGCTAAATCGGCCTCAAAGATTTTAAAATATGCGATGGTTTGCGCAATCGTTTCCTCTGGTGTCGTTGTCGGAAACTGTGTCTTGTCTAGAACCGTAAAACTCTCATCACCAACCGCACAGACAAACTTTGTTCCACCAGCTTCAATACTTCCGTATAATTTTCCCATTTTTTCTCTCCTTTTTCCTATTCCTTTTTATTTTTATGATAACACAAGCTCTTATCAAGACAGCCATTTTCCCACGAACAAGCGCCGCTTTCTGGTCATCTGACGCTTATTCCGTTTTATCTTTTCAAAACCTATAAAAGACTAAAAATCTGGGACTATTCATCTCAGATTTTTAGTCGTCCGTTAAAAACTGACGTGAGCAAAAAGCAGTTTTAGGACCTTCTCATTATGGCTAAAGAGTCTTAAAAATGCTACCGTTCTTTGTTTTTGGAAAGGACAGCATCTCTCACTACTTAGCAAAGAGCTTTAATGCTTCCGTGATATGGGTCAGTTTGTCAACTAATCCCATTAAGTCTTCATCATATCCACGATCAGACAATTTTGCTTCAATCTTACTATTAAGCGAAGTCGCTTTTTCTGTTAAATCTTTGAATTGTGCCATTTCTTCAACAGTCACACGTTCTGCTTTTATCCTATTTACAGCTGCCTGATAATCTTCAGTGACTTTAAAGGCAGTTTCTTTATTTTTGTCATAAGCTAAGCATTCATCAACAACGTTTTTCAGGGCTTCCACATTCGTATTGATAACTGCTGTATCAAACAACTTGCTATTTAAAGAAGCTTCTACAACTGCTTCTTTTGCTGTTAATTCATCGAGAACCTGTTGGGGAAACTTCTCCTTCTGTTGAGACAACTCTTTAGCAGCAGTTACTGTTTTCATGATAGCATCAGCGTTAGGTAACGGATAACCTAGAATTTGCAGTTCAGGGAGGGATGGCCAACTATAATTCCCGCCCTTAGTATCTACGGTTACTCTCCAGTACTTGGCACTAATATTATCCAGCGAATGGCTAAATACCTTTTCTTCTCCTGAATAGGTTGAAACGGTTACCCAATCACCTGACTTTTCCAAGCTCGTTTTCACATCTGCCTCAGCATTCAGCTGGCCTGTAAAGACTTCCAGTTTTGCTTCCTTGATGTAGTCGTCTTTACCTTTACTACTATCATTGAAAAGGCGCCAGTATTTCGCTAGACTAGGGTCTTTAATTTCAAAGATAATCGAAGATTTATTGTTAAACGATAAAGGATTATATTCCATGATGCCATTAAAAACTTTTTTGGCATTTTCATCATTTTCACTCTTAATAACTGTTGCGCCTTCTGCCAAATTAACCATCATGGTTTTTTCGTCACCAACAATCACTTTAGCAGTATGAACAGCTTTTGTTTTATCTGCTGGGCTAAAGAAGTCAACGTTATAGGTCTCTTCTTTATCAGTTGCTAGCCTTTTGTCAGTAGTGGTTCCCAAGGTGGAATCTGTTACTTTAACGGTATAATTATCATAAGATACTTTAAAGTTATTGTAATGATAGTCTGGATCAACAAAGTTATGTCCAGCAATTTTCTGATTTTGGTAAGCCTTATAGTCTGCTTCGCTATTAATTAGAGTTCCTTGATTCGTAACAGTTCCAAACAACAACCGACTTTGCAAATCAATGTTTCCCTCTGCTACTGGTAAGCGCAAACTAGTTGTGCTATAGGTAGTTGGGTAATGCCCAGTTGGTTTTTGCTTGTCAAACCTCACGGTTTGTTCATTGCTTCCAACATGATTGCTGACAGTTGATCGCATCACATCAAAAATTTGTCGATTTTCTGTTCCTGGAGCCAAATCAAGTTTGTTGCCAGAAATATCAACTTTTTCTAAAGACATTAAAGTAGCGGCATCAAGACCAGCCAAGGTTTCACGGTCAAAACCTGACAAATCTAATTCTTTCAGACCAGTTAAACCAGAAATAGTGAGAGATACTGGTGGAATAGTAGCAGGTTCTTCTTTGCTATTCTTTTTATAGGTTTCAAGAACTGTTTCCAAAGTGTCTTTGCCTGATTTCATATTAGCTGGTAAAACAGAACGGTCGAGTTTTGTAATGCGAGATAACCCAATCAAGTCTAATTGAGATAATTTTTTAAACTTATTTAGACCTTCTAAGCTTTGAATAGCTGGATTATCCAATCGTAAAGTGCCATTGAAACGTTCCAAATCACCTTTTCTGGTTCCAACTTGCGCGATCACCGCTTCTCGCAAAGCCTTATCTGGGAAATCCTTCTCATCAATCAGATTATACGATTTATCTTTCAGCATAACCTGCTTTAATGCCTTGGAGACACTATAATCTGATGTTACTATACTGTCCAATTTTGAATTTTTATGACCATTCTTTTTAGGATGTGCTACACCATCACGATCCACAGCATAGGAGAAGATTCCTCCCTTAACCCCACCTGTTTTAGGTTGCCACCTTGCATACCGTTCCGCACGAGTTCCTTTAATTTCTTTACCAATAGTTGGATTAGACTCATCTTCTACATTAATATCATACCAAAGGTTGCCACTGCCTGCTCTTTCTTCATAGAAAGAAAAACCAATCATGTATTGTTCAGGACGTATGTATTTACTATAACCTTGCCACCGTTCTTCCATTGCTTTTTCAGGTCGATTAGAAACAGGATCCCAACTACCTTTCTCTCCTTGTGAACCATAGACTTGTACCAATAACAAATCAATATAAGGAGCTCCTCGCTCAATCAATGGGTTTTTATCAGCCATGTAGGTGCTGTCCATGATAAACAGCCGCGATTTATCAGCACCTTTTGGTCCAATTAATTTTCCAATTTCTTCAAAGACGTGAATAGAACGTTTGAGATTTTCGTCACTAACTTCTCCATTAACCTTTGGAATACTATCCCGCTCAATATCCACATCTAAGCCATCAAGATTGTATTTATAAACATATTCATCAACAATAGCTTTGGCTAAAGCTTTATTTCCCTCGGGTGTATTTGGGTATTTACTAGCATCTTCTGCAATGCCGCTGTTATCACCCCCAGCTAGGAAACGCCATGGAATGGTACGAATGACACGTGTGCCTTGCTTGTTTAACTTTGGCACATGTTTGGTGGCTAATTCTTTCCAAAAAAGGCTATAATCTTTTGTCCAGTCATGGAAAACAAAGGCTAGATCTACTTCTTTAGGAAGTTCTCCCATTGAATTGACCTTATCTTTTTCTGATGGATCTGATGTTTTATCATGCCAACTTCTAAAATAACCACCATAGAGAGGTCCATGTAACGGTTTCATCGGTATTTTCTCAGGAATTTTCATTTCAGCAAGAGCTTGGGCTTGTTTATCTGCCTGCTGAGCTTTTGCTAAAATCTCCTTAACTTTTTGAGATGCTTGCCCCGCTTTTGAGAGCTCTTCTTTAAATTCCTTTTTGCTATTCTCTGATAGATAATGCAAGCTGTCGATAGAAGGTAATTCTTTCTGAACCTGAATAGTTTTCTCCTCCGCTGTTACAGTATTGAGTGAAGCATGGTGGGTCGCTAAAATAGCTCCCATCACTGTTGCAGCACAAACACATCCCAGTGTTCTTTTAACCAACAAACGTTTATCCATTTGGACACTCCTTATTTTTGATACCAAGTTAGGGCTTATTAGTTGCTACACCAACTTTTGTAAGCGCACTCTCTTGGCTCGCCTTTAGTATAACAACACCTCTTCAAAAAAAACAAGGAACAAAGTATAGGTAAAATAACACAAATTTAAGGTTTTTAGGTTACTATCATTTTTTTGACATCTTTTCATCATTAACATGAAAAAAGAGCTGACTATTCAACTCTTCTCCTGTTATTCCACAAGTACCACCTGTTGACCGACACGAACTTGTCCTTGAACAAGAATGTCCACGTTCCGATAATCAGCACTATTGGTTACAATCATCATCGTGGTGTCATCCAATCCTGCTTGCGCAATCTTGGCAGAATCAAAATGTCCAAGAAGGTCACCTTTTTTAACCACCTGTCCTGCTGTCACAAGAGCGTTAAAACCATCTCCTGCCATTGAAACAGTGTCAATGCCGATATGGAGTAATATTTCTGCTCCTTTTGTTGACGTCATGGCGTAAGCATGTCCCGTTTCAAAAACAATTTCGACTTTCCCATCAACTGGTGAGTAGAGGGCGTTGCCTTCTGGCTTAATTGCAAGACCTTGTCCCATAGCGCCTGATGAAAAAACAGGGTCGGAAACCGCGGATAACTCTACAACTGTTCCCTCTAAAGGACTATATAAGGTTTCTTCTATTAAATCTGGTTGATCAGTCCTTTGATCAGCTTCGACAGCTGGAAAGGGAAGAGTATCCTTGTCTTGATACCCCCAAGCATAAGCAATCGCAAAAGCAACTCCTAGACCGACAAGCATGGTCACAAGGTATTGTAATAATTGGCCGTTCAAGTAAAGGAGAGTCCCTGGCAAAACAGTAATCCCAAAACCAGTTCCTGCAATGCCAAAGAGTCCAGCAACCCAACCACCTAAGGCACCACCAATAAGACCTGAAACAAAGACTTTCGGATAACGGAGATTGACCCCGAAGATAGCTGGTTCAGTAATCCCTAAAAGAGCAGATAAAGTTGATGGAAAGGCTAACCCTTTTAATTTCGTTGACTTGGTTTTAACAGCAACAGCTAAGGTAGCTCCAGCCTGGGCAGCTGTTGCCGCTGTTAAGTAAGCATTGAAAGGATCTTTCCCAGTATTGGCAATCAGCTGCGCTTCCAAAAAGTTAAAGATATGGTGAATACCAGTCACTACGATTAACTGTTGGATTCCCCCAACAATCAAGCCTGCGATACCAAGTGGCAAACGCAAGACGGCCTGTGTTCCAGCAAGAACAAGATTTTCAAGAGAGTGGAAAATTGGTCCAATCACAAATAAACCCAAGGTGCTCATGATAGCAAAGGTTAGAAAAGGTGTCACCAATAAATCCAAAGCTTCTGGAACTTTTTTATGCAACCATTTTTCTAATTTAGCCCCTACCAGACCTACAAAGAAGGCTGGCAAAACAGTTCCCTGATAACCAACAACGGGAACAAAGCCAAAGAAAGTAAGTGGTTTAACATCCCCACCAGAAGCAACTACCCAGGCGTTTGGCAATTCATTGGACACCAACATCAGCCCCAAAACAATACCGATAATAGGGTTACCCCCAAATACCCTAAAGGCTGACCAAGCAACCAAGGCTGGCAAATAGACAAAGGCAGTATCCGTTAGGATACGGGTGTACATCAGAAAATTTTCTCCATAGGCCTGAATTCCAAATAAATCCATGATAGCTGGCTGCGTAAGCAAGCCACGTACCCCCATAAAGAGACCTGTTGCCACAATAGCTGGAATAATAGGAACAAAGACATCGCCAAACGTACGAATCGCCCGTTGAAAGACATTGCCTTGCTTGGCTGCCTCGGCCTTTTGCTCACTGCTAGATGACGTTGGCAAACCAAGAGCAACCACTTCATCATAAATTTTATTGACAGTACCTGTCCCAAAAATCATCTGATATTGACCAGAGTTAAAGAACGCTCCTTTAACCTTATCAATAGCTTCTGCTTTTTCCTTGTCAATCTTTCCTTCATCATGAACCATCACGCGAAGGCGGGTTGCACAGTGGGCAACACTTCTTACATTTTCTTGGCCACCTAAAGCCTTAATCACTTCAGTAGCAATCTGACGATTATCCATGCCTACAACATCTCCTTTTTTATTCGGTGTCAGTCTTTCAGTAATTCTGCCAGCTCCGCTAATGAGAAGCAGGCTTGACTAACAGTTGTGAATCCGCTTCACTTCTTGACTATCATTTTATCACTAATATTTTTTATGTCAAGCGTTTGACACATTTTTATTTTATTTGGTTTAAAATGTTGATTTTTAGAAAGAAAACGTTTAGTATATTCTTAAAGATGAATGTAGATACAAGGAGCTTTCTGATGGATTTACCACAAGCGGTTCGTTATCGTCCTTACAAGGAATGGAACCAAACAGATTACCAAGCTATCATTGACAAGATGGCTAAATCTCCCTGGCGGAGTCAATATCATGTTGAAGCCAAGACTGGTCTACTCAATGACCCTAATGGTTTTTCTTATTTCAATGGGGGCTACCACCTCTTTTATCAAAATTGGCCTTATGGCGCTGCTCATGGTTTGAAGCAATGGGTACACATGACCTCCACAGATCTGGTCCATTTCACGGAAACAGGGAGCCGTCTCTTGCCAGATCATCCTCATGATAGCCATGGAGCTTACTCGGGCTCTGCCTATGCTATTGATGATAAACTTTTTCTGTTTTACACTGGTAATGTCCGCGATGACAACTGGGTCAGAACACCATTACAGGTGGGAGCTTGGATGGATAAACAAGGAAATATCTCCAAAATCCCACATGTTTTGATTGAACAGCCCGATGATGTTACGGAGCATTTTCGAGACCCCCAGCTTTTTTCTTATCAAGGTCAGTTTTATACTATTATTGGCGCCCAAGGTTTAGACGGCAAAGGAAAAATCAAACTTTACAAAGCTGTGGACAATCA
This sequence comes from Streptococcus canis, assembly GCF_900636575.1. Taxonomy (NCBI): domain Bacteria; kingdom Bacillati; phylum Bacillota; class Bacilli; order Lactobacillales; family Streptococcaceae; genus Streptococcus; species Streptococcus canis. The sequence goes on along the minus strand of NZ_LR134293.1, from coordinate 933,791 downwards.
TGTGGACAACTGGCAATTTATAGCCGATTTGGACTTTGATGATTCTGGCACCGAGTACATGATTGAGTGCCCCAACCTCGTCTTTGTCGATGACAAACCCGTTCTCATTTTCAGTCCACAAGGACTTGCCAAAACTGATCTAGATTACCAAAATATTTATCCTAACACCTATAAAATTTTTGAAAGCTTCAATCCAGAAACTGGACAATTACTTGGTGGCGGCTCTCTTCAAAATCTAGATTTTGGTTTTGAAGCTTATGCGACTCAAGCCTTTAATAGTCCAGACGGTAGCGTGCTAGCCGTGTCTTGGATTGGTCTTCCAGATATTGATTATCCGACAGATAACTATGACTATCAAGGGGCCCTTAGTCTGGTCAAAAAATTGTCTCTTCAAAATGGACAACTCTATCAACGCCCCGTTGCCGCTTTAAGAAACCTTCGGGGGCAGACAGAACCCTTTCAAAATAAGGAGACAACGAGCAACTGCTATGAACTAGAACTAGCTATTCCAAGCCAAGAGAAGCTTGAACTACACCTATTTGCTGATCAAGAGGGTAATGGCCTAAAACTGAAAGTAGACACCGACCACGGACAGGTAAGCATTGACCGTAGCAAGGCAGGAGTTCAGTATGCCCAAGACTATGGTAGGGTGCGCTCTTGCCAAATCCCCCAAGACCGTGTTACACTTAACATCTATGTGGATAATTCCATCCTTGAAATTTTTATCAATCAGGGACAAAAAGTCCTCACCAGTCGTGTTTTCCCAACTCAGGGGCAAACAGGTATCCAATTAGTAGAAGGGCAAGCTTCTGGCTATTATTATGAAATGAGGTATTAGGCAAATGGTCGCAAAATTAACAGACGTGGCAGCTTTGGCAGGCGTCAGCCCAACAACCGTTTCACGTGTTATCAACAAAAAAGGCTACCTTTCCCAGAAAACTGTGGATAAGGTGAATAGAGCCATGCGCGAATTGGGATACAAACCCAATAATCTCGCTAGAAGTTTGCAAGGCAAATCAGCCCAACTCATTGGCCTTATCTTCCCCAACATCAGCAATATCTTTTACGCCGAATTAATTGAACACTTGGAAATTGACTTGTTTAAACAGGGCTACAAAACCATTATTTGCAATAGTGAGCATAACCCTGTCAAAGAACGCGAATACTTAGAAATGCTTGCGGCCAATCAAGTTGACGGCATTATATCTTCCAGTCACAACCTAGGGATTGATGATTACGAGCGTGTCGAAGCCCCTATTGTAGCCTTTGACCGTAATCTAGCACCAAATATTCCAATTATTTCTTCAGATAATTTTGAAGGTGGTAAATTAGCTGCGCAGACCCTTCAAAAACACGGCTGTCAAAAGATTATTATGATTACGGGCAATGATAATTCTGATTCGCCCACAGGGCTGCGCCAGCTAGGTTTCAACTACCAACTGAAACGGAGCGCTGAAATCATTAAATTGCCAAACGATCTTTCTCCCATCCGCCGTGAAATGGAAATCAAGTCTATTTTGGCAACCCGAAAGCCTGATGGACTCTTCGTTTCCGATGACCTGACGGCTATTCTCATCATGAAAGTGGCCAAGCAACTTGATATTGCTATTCCACAAGACATGAAAATAATTGGTTACGACGGCACTGCTTTTGTCGAACAATACGTTCCTCAGTTAGCAACAATTAAGCAGCCCATTAAAGAAATTGCCAAGCTTAGCGTCGAAGTCCTCCTCAAAAAAATCAAAGGAGAAAAGACTAGCAAGGACTATATTTTACCTATTACTCTTTTACCAGGAACAAGCATTTGAGCAGCGCCCAACCAATCAATGACTATTGGCGACAACAAACAGGAGCACTCTTTTCTTCGGAAAAGAAACTTTCTGCAGAACGTAGACAAACTCTATTTTTAAGAAGGTGTCTATGAAAATGATTTAATGATCATGACTTCAACCAACTCTTGAAACACTTATGTTATCGTGTTTCAGGAGTTTTTCTTTTTTAGAAGAGTGAAAAAAGATTGAAGAAACATTGTCCTAAATGGACTTTTTCTTCAATCTGACTTTCTGTTTGTTTTTTCTTTTCTTTAAGCCCCCGTCGTTTATAGGAAACCTTTTCCACAGTCTCTCCTTTTACTAGCTTTGCTCTCTGCTTTATCTAGAAAAATCGTGGGCAAACCACACCTCCGCTAGTTATTGCAACTGTCCTAATCATCATACTGACAAAAAAACGGACACTATCCTAAGATTGGTCCGATTGGTCTTATTCACTTGCTGAAGATGCTTCTGAAACAAATTGGCTAAGCAAGCCATTAATAAATTTAGCAGAGGTCTCATCAGAATATTTTTTAGCCACTTCGATGATTTCATTTAAGGCCACACGATCAGGTGTTTCATCGAAATACTTGATTTCAAAAAGACCTAAACGCAGTAAGGCTTTATCTGTTACAGTCAAGCGTTCTAGTGACCAGCCTGTCTTCAAATGCTCTGAAATAATGCCATCAAGTTCTTCTTTGTGATCATTGACCCCGTTGACAAGATTTAACAGGAAAATCGGTAATTCCAAGGCTTGATCTTCTTTGTCCACAGCCTTGTCATAATCATAGGCAAACCGAGAAGCAAGTAAGAAATCACCACCCATTTCCATCGTAAACAAGGCTTGAAAGGCACGTTCACGTAAGTCTCTTCTTGAATTTTGAAAACTTTTAGTCATTCAAGAAATCCTCATCAAAAAGCGACTTCAACTCTGGTTTTGGTGTCTTTTCAGGAACAATTCCTTCAACATGAATATTAACCGCTGAAATAGTCACTTCTGCCATGTCATAGACAGCAGATTTAACAGCTTTTTGAATAGCCATGGAAACAGCAGGAACTTTAACACCGTATTGCAAATAGACATAAATATCTGCTGTTACGCTGCCATCTTCTTGTGTCTGGAGATAGACCCCTTTCCCAAGGCTCGCTTTATTAAAGCTATCTGCCATTTTTTTATTATGAAGGGAATGAACGCCCTCAACTTGTGTGGTAGCAATCCCAGTAATAACTTCAAGTACTCGTGGTGAAATGACGATTTCACCGATATGTTCAGTTGTCATAGCATTTCCTTTCTCTTCTTTAGACTAATCTGTTCTGACAAAGGATTAAGCACGAGAAACGTAAGTACCTTCTGCAGTATTGATGATTAGTTTTTGGCCAGCTTCGATAAAATCTGGAACGTTAACCACAAGTCCTGTTTCAAGGGTTGCAGGTTTACCAGAACCTGTTACAGTTGCTCCTTTGATAGAAGGTTGTGTTTCAGCAACAGTCAATTCAACAGTTGTTGGAACAGTTACCCCAATCACTTCGCTTCCATAAAATTGGATTTTCACGTCTGAATTTTCAAGAATGTAAAGCAATTCTTGCTCAACGTTAGCAACTGGAATTTCGTACTGATCGTAAGTTTCAGTATTCATGAAGTAAGCAGTATCATCCATTTTGTATAGGTATTGTGCTGGAACAGTTTCAATGATAGCTTGCTCAAATTTTTCATCTGGGCGGTAAGTTGTGTCGAAGGTAGAACCTGTACGCACATCACGCAATTTCATACGCATGATTGTGTTTCCTTTACCTGGCTTGTGGTGGCTAGCCTCAAGGACACGGATTAATTTTCCTTCTGTTTCAAATGTCATACCTGCTTTAAGCTTACTTGCTTCGATCATTGTTATTACCTCTTACTAAAATATTTATCACTTCATTTTACCATAAAAGTGCCCTAGGCTCAAATCTTTTATGACCATTGCCACAGGCTTCTTCTTAACTCTCTTCATCACCACCCAAAATAATTTGGGGCACATCATGTTGCACATAAGCAACCCCTTTTTTCTCCATCAGTTCAATGGCAAAAGGATGTGGACGATAGTGAGCCTTGTAAGTAATCTTTTTAATCCCCGCCTGCAAAAGCGCCTTGGTGCAGTTGATACAAGGAAAATGAGTCACGTAAATTTCCGTTCCATCAGTTGAAATACCGTCTTTCGCACATTGAATCAAGGCATTCATTTCAGCATGAACCGTTCTGATACAATGCCCGTCTTCCATATAGTGACCAGTTTCGTTGCAGTTGTCTGTGGCAGAAACGCCGCCATTGTAACCTGTGGCAATAATCCGATTGTCCTTTACTAAAACAGCTCCTACAAAGGCGCGGTCACAGGTAGAGCGCTTAGAAATAAGCTCTGCATTGGCCATAAAATAGTCTTGCCATGATAAACGATTTGTCATTGCTTCTCTCCTAATTTTTCTACACCATTCTTTTACAATACAATCAATTCTTTTGGTGCCAAGGTTAAGACTTGGCAGCCAGTTTCTGTGATGACCAAGTCATCTTCGATACGAACACCATACTTGTTATCCAAATAGATTCCTGGCTCGTCTGTTACTACCATACCTGCTCGGAGGGTCTGCTCAGATTTCCCGAAAAATGGATTCTCATGGGTGTCAAGCCCGATACCATGACCAATGCCATGTGTGAAGTGACTACCATAACCAGCCTCAGTGATTAACTGACGTGGAATACCATCAAAGTCACTATAAGTCATGCCAGCGCTAGCTTTAGCAATCAAAGCCTTATTAGCCGCCAGAACAAAAGCATAAATCTCGCGCTCTTCATCCGTAACCTGTCCGATATGAATGGTCCTCGTCATGTCACTAACATAATGGTTGTAGTAGCAACCAAAATCCATGGTCAAGCTGTCTCCATTCTGAATAACCTTATCACTAGCACGGCCATGAGGCATGGCAGAGCGATAGCCTGATGCTGCAATGGTCTCAAATGATGTTCCGCTAGCACCATACTGACGCATGCGAAAATCTAAAAAATTAGCCAGGTCACGTTCGGTGGTTGTTCCTGCTTTAATAAAATCAAGAGCGTCTTCAAATGCCTTGTCCGAGATGGAACAAGCTTTAGCAATGGTCTCAATTTCAGAGGCGTCCTTAATAAGACGCAAGTTCTCCACAAAACCTGACTGGGCAAGCAAGGTTATCCCTGACAATTCTGTTTGCATGGCCTGATAAAAAGAGAAGGCAACTTGATCTTCAAAACCAAGGCAATCTATGTGGTCAGCTTCTAACAATTCTGCCACAACCTTGAGTGGTGTACGGCTTTCAATAATATCAAAGCCTTGCACACTAGCCTTGGCAATCAAGGTATAACGTGAGTCTGTAATAAAAACACGGCGATTGGGCATTATCAGGACCGTTGCTGCAGTCCCCGAAAAACCTGTCAGGTAGTAAATATTGGTTAAATGGGTAATGAGCAGCGCTTCTAGCCCTCGCTCCTTCATTTGCTCTTGACATTGCCTTAGTCGTTGCTCTAAAAATCCTGACATAGCAAACTCCTTTGATAACTTTTGAGAATATTGTAGCATGAAAAACTACTTGATCGTTAGAAATTAAATGAAAAAATATATAGATTTTAAAAAAGTGATTATTTTCTAAAAATAAGCGTTTACATCGAGAGATAAAAAATGTAAAATTAACATAAAAATTAAGGAATGGATTAAATAATGAAACACAAAAGTTGTCTCACAATTATTTTCTACTTTACACTGGGAATCATCGTTCTTAGCATCCTTTTAATGCTAATGCCATTTATTTTAATTGCAGGAATTATTGGATTATGGTTCTACAGTAAAAAGAAACCTGATACGAAGCGAAAAAATGTTGCTATTGTAGCAACCGTTATCGGATTAATCGGCACCATCATTCTGGGAGTAGGACTTACCAACAATTCTAACAAAGCTAAAACCATAACTCAAACTTCTTCTAAAACAGTCATGAAGCCTGTATCTAAGAAACTAGCTCAACAGCCAAAAGATAGCAGCTCTCGTGAGGAAGACAGAAGAATTCAAGAAGCTAAACAGGCTCTGATTCTTTTAGAACAAAATACTAATCGAACAAATCTAGAAAAAGCAAGAGAACCTCTTAGACGAATCAAAAACTCAAAGCACAAAGAGGGGCTACAGAAGCAGTTTAACAACCTAGAGCAAACTCTTTACTTTACAGAAGCTGAAGCTGTCATTAAAGAGTTAGAAGTCAGTAAAACGAAACAATTAGTTGAAAGTGCCAAACAAAAAGTAAATCTTATTTCTAATGCTAATCAGAGAAGTTCACTTATTGGTCGTATTGATTCAGTAGCTAGAGTGATTGAAGAACAAGAAATTGCTGTAAACGACGCCGAGATAGCTATTCAACAACTCGAAAATAATCAAATTCGTGATAATATTGCTAATGCCCAAACTAAGGTTAACTTTCTGTCAGATGGTGAAAAGAAAAGTGCCTTTACTAACCGCATAAACAATGTGATCTCCTCAATAGAGACTCGCGAAGCTCAGGAACGCGAAGCTCAAACAGCTGCAGCAACACAACAACAGTTTGCTCAATCACCACAAGCACCTCGTACTTACTACGCTAATTGTACAGAAATGCGTAATGCCGGGGTAGCACCCATTCAACAGGGACAACCTGGTTATGCAACATATTTAGACCGTGATCATGATGGCTGGGCTTGCGAATGATTAAAAAACAATTACTTTTGAAAGTCATATTGTTACTGATATTTTTACAGCCTACTATCGGTCATGCTAGCGCTAAAGACTATTTATTAGATAATGAAGCTAAAGCTATTTCGTCTTATCAAAAAAGCAGTCATTTCTTAAAATCTGTTTCTATTAGTGAGATACAAATCATGATGGGAAACAAAAAAGCTTTTTATCTCTACATAGGACGCGCAACATGCCCCCATTGTAGAAACTTCTTGCCTCGTTTACTAAAAGCAACGAAACAGTGCAACATTCCTATTTACTATTTAGATTCTGAAAATTCCTCTCTTAATTTAGAATTAAAAACTTTCAGAAACCATTATCACATAGCTACTGTACCTAATCTGTCACAGTTCCAATCTAATCGTCTTACTAAAACACTTGAAAGGCCTAGCCTAGCAAGTAAAGAGGATATAACCCTTTTCCTTAGCCAGTAAAAAATCCGTTTTAACACCGAATCAGATTGAAGAAAAAGTCCATTTAAGACCATTTTTCTTCAATCTTTTTTGCTCTTCTAAAAACGAAAAACTCCTGAAACACGATAACATAAGCGTTTCAAGAGTTAATTGACATCATGATTATTAAATCATTGTCATTGACACCTTCTTAAAAATAGAGTTTGTCTATGTTCTAAATCCATTTTTTACTGTAATTTCATTTTCAAGTAGTGACCGGTATAACTTTCTTTAACTTGGGCTACCTCTTCTGGTGTCCCCGTAGCAACAATCTGACCACCTCCGACACCGCCTTCTGGGCCTAAGTCAATAATATGGTCAGCAGATTTGATGACGTCCAAATTATGCTCAATCACAAGAACTGTATTACCATCGTCCACAAAGCGTTCCAAAACTTTTAATAGTCTTGCGATGTCGTCCGTATGTAAACCGGTCGTTGGCTCATCTAGGATATACAAGCTCTTACCTGTCGACCGTTTGTGTAACTCACTAGCTAATTTCATCCGCTGGGCTTCTCCTCCAGAAAGGGTGGTAGCTGGTTGACCCAAGGTCACATAACCTAGACCAACATCCTTAATGGTTTGAATTTTTCGGGCAATTTTAGGGATAGCCGAGAAAAATACCAAGGCATCATCCACAGTCATGTCGAGCACTTCAGCAATATTTTTTTCTTTATAATGCACTTCAAGCGTCTCAGAATTGTAACGTCTGCCATGGCAAACCTCACAAGGAACATAGACATCTGGTAAGAAGTGCATTTCGATTTTGATAATCCCATCACCTGAACAAGCCTCACAACGTCCACCCTTAACATTAAAAGAGAAACGGCCCTTTTTATAGCCACGAATCTTAGCTTCGTTGGTTTGGGCAAACAAGTCTCGAATATCATCAAAGACTCCTGTATAGGTTGCCGGATTTGACCGTGGCGTTCTTCCAATTGGACTTTGATCGATGTCAATCAAGCGTTCAATACGGTCAATGCCAGAAATAGACTGGTATTTCCCAGGCTTATCAGCATTGCGGTTTAGTTTCTGGGCAACAGCCTTTTTCAAAATACTATTAACCAAGGTTGACTTCCCTGAGCCCGATACACCTGTGACAGCAATAAATTTACCCAGCGGGAATCTCACGTCAAGGTTCTGAAGATTATTCTGCGCTGCTCCTTTTATTTCAATGAATCTACCGTTACCAGAACGGCGCTCTAGAGGAACTGGAATGAATTTTTTACCAGACAAATATTGACCAGTGATGGATTTTTTGTTCTTGGCCACTTGTTTCGGCGTTCCAGAGGCAATAATTTTTCCACCGAACTCGCCTGCACCTGGCCCCACATCAATCAGCCAATCTGCCTGCATCATGGTGTCTTCATCGTGTTCTACCACAATTAAGGTATTCCCCAAATCACGCATTTTTTTCAGGCTTTCAATCAAACGGTCATTATCTCTTTGGTGCAATCCAATAGAAGGCTCATCCAGAATATAAAGGACACCTGATAGGTTGGAACCAATTTGTGTCGCCAGCCTAATCCGCTGACTTTCACCACCTGATAAAGTTCCAGCAGCCCGTGACAAGGTCAAGTAATTGAGTCCCACATTATTTAGAAAAGTCAGACGGTCATGAATTTCTTTGACAATCGGCTTAGCAATAGTGGTTTCATTTTCTGAAAGTTCCAATCCTTCTAACAGCTGCAAGTGGTCGGCAATAGATAATTCTGAAATCTGACCAATATTAGGTCCTTGTTCCCCTCCCACATGCACACACAAGGCTTGGTCATTCAAACGGTAACCATGACAGGTTGCACAGGTCAATTCGTTCATATAGCCACGCATCACATTGCGTGTATAGTCGCTGTTAGTTTCGTGATAGCGGCGATTGACATTGGTCACAACCCCCTCAAAAGGAATGTCAATGTTACGCTCACCACCAAAATCATTCACATAGTGAAAATGAAATTCTCGATCCCCTGAACCATAAAGAACTAAATCTCTTTCTTCCTCGGTCAAGGCTCCAAAAGGCGTATCCATATCCACCCCAAAACTTGCCATAGCTTGCTCAAGCATGGTTGGGTAATAATTAGAGGAAATAGGATTCCAAGGCGCCAAAGCTCCCTCTCTCAAAGTCTTGCTTGGATCAGGAACAACCAAGTCCAAATCCACTTCCAACTTGATGCCTAGTCCATCACAGGTTGGACAAGAGCCAAACGGTGCATTAAAGGAGAAGAGCCTTGGCTCCAATTCAGGAACTGTAAACCCACAAACCGGACAAGAATAATGCTCGGAAAACAACAGTTCATTGCCATCCATGGTGTCAATAACGAGATAACCATCTCCCAGCCTTAAAGCTGCTTCAATAGAATCAAATAATCGACTGCGAATACCATCTTTATTGACAAGACGATCAATAACAACCTCAATGTTGTGCATCTTGCTTTTTGACAACTCTGGCACTTCTGTGACATCAAAAATATCCCCATCAACTCGCACACGGACATAACCATCCTTTTGGATTTTCTCAAAAATGGTTTTGTGCTGACCTTTTTTTCGGCGAACAATAGGGGCTAAAATTTGCATTCGTGTTCGCTCAGGGAGGACTAACACCTGCTCTACAATTTGTTCTACAGAAGATGCTGTAATGGCTCCATGCCCATTAACACAGTAAGGTGTCCCTACACGTGCATAAAGCAAACGCAAATAGTCATTGATTTCAGTCACCGTACCAACTGTTGAACGAGGATTTTTACTGGTGGTTTTTTGGTCAATGGAAATAGCAGGGCTAAGACCATCAATGGAATCCACATCAGGTTTTTCCATATTGCCCAAGAACTGTCTTGCATAGGCAGACAGACTCTCCACATAGCGGCGTTGCCCTTCAGCATAAATGGTGTCAAAGGCTAGACTGGACTTTCCCGAACCTGACAAACCTGTCACCACAACTAGCTTGTCCCGTGGAATTTCCACATCAATATTTTTTAAATTGTGGGCTCTCGCTCCACGAATAATTAATTTATCTTGCATCTTGAATGTGCCAAACGGCACCCTCCTAATCGAGATTTCTTATATTATAACAGAAAAGAACCTTAATATGGTATCATTTGCTATCATTGCCCAATCACTTGATAAATCAACATTTTACAACCTTACATTATCTGGTCAATTACACTGATTTTAAAAACAACGTAGTAAATAACGTAGTAATTTTTGCGCTGGGGAGCATCTGATTTTTGGACTTGGAAAAGTCTTTTTTTATTTGTCTAATTCCATCAGCACCTCTTCCACTTTCTCCTCAGCCACAACCTCCCATGGTCTTACTTTCTCACCAGGCAACGCATAATCAAAAATCTGTCCGTTTTTGCGCACGATCATAACTGTGTCTCCTACGATATACCCGTCATTAATAGCCTGTTTAAATTCGTCGTATGTTAGCATAAATACCTCCTTATCTTATTATTCGTATTTTACAGGAAATAACATAATTAAATTTAAAGCTTATTTAAAATTTAATAACATCTACTTTATTACAAATAAAACCACTTCTTATTAACGAATATTAAATAAAAAGAAATTTTAGTACAATATTGGCAACAAATTAATTTTATTAATTTTAAGTTTTTTTAATTTAAAGTGGTATACTTAACCTGTAAATAATTAAAGGAGGACATGGATATGTCTAAAGCAAATCGTCGTATTTGGCAAGGTTTAGCTGTCATTTTAATAGCTATACTAACCACTTTCACAACAAGTACTGCCACGGCAGCCAAAAAAATTAGAAATTTCCCTACTACCACGGAGATTTTGTCAGGAACGAAGGCGACTGAAGCACCTGGAATCTTGCCATTTACTGGTAGCTACAAATTAGTTTTGGGCGACCTTGATAATCTGCGAAGACCAACCTTCGCACACATACAGCTTAAAGATCAGGATGAGCCTAAAATTCAGCGAAAAGGACTTAAATTCAATCCTCCTGGCTGGCATAACTACAAGCTGACTGATGCTAATGGAAAAACAACTTGGTTAATGGATCGCGGCCATCTGGTTGGCTATCAATTTAGTGGTTTAAATGACGAACCTAAAAATCTAGTTACAATGACAAAATACCTTAATACTGGTTTTAGTGACAGAAATCCTTTAGGAATGCTCTATTACGAAAACAGATTAGACAGTTGGTTAGCTTTACATCCTAACTTCTGGCTAGACTATAAAGTTACTCCCATTTATCATGAAAATGAGTTAGTCCCTCGCCAAGTAATTCTACAATATGTTGGAATTGATGAAGATGGAAATCTACTTCAAATTAAGTTAGGTGGTGAAAAAGAAAGTGTAGATAACTACGGCGTAACATCAGTTACACTAGACAACGTATCTCCTTTAGCTGAATTGGATTACCAAACAGGAATGATGCTAGATTCAACTCAAAACGAAGAAGATAGTAACGTAGAAACCGAAGAGTTTGAAGAAGCCGCTTAACATAAATTGACTGCACTATAAAAAACAACCGCCCAGAAATTAATCTGAGCGGTTTTGTTTTTTTATTTAAACACATAATGACTAAAAAAAATTACAATAATTAGTAATGCCATCAAAGAAAAATAAAATGAATGTCTCATGAGAAAATGACGCCATTTATGCTGACACCCATTATTACATTTTGACGAATAGCAGTTACCAAAATTTTTACCTGTAATTCTAGCTACCCACAGCAATAAAGAATACATCAATGTCAATACACCGATTAGCATTAGACTTGAGACAGTAATCATCCTTGATAAATCAAGAGTCTGAAGATCATTACCAATGTCAAATATCGCCCTTGCTACATCTATACCACCAAACATAACAAAAACAAAAGCTGAAAACACTCCTAAGATAGCAATAAAGTCTGTGTAGATTGAAGATTTTGTATTCCGAACGTCATCCACTTCTTGCTTAACTTTTTGCAAAACACCGTTAGTCTCTGCTGATTGTTTTTTTAATTCGTCATTTGTATCTGCAATGTTAAAAGTTTCTTTTGCTAATGTTTTTAGCTCAGGGATAATCTTCTCCAGAACATCTTTAGCTTCTTGAGAGTTTTTAAGTATAAATTTTTTCTGAGTTTGAGCTAATGAATAATTGCTTTTTATTTTATCGAGGTTTTTTATCAAAATATCTTTTTGTGTATCAGTCCCTGAAAATTCCGAAATAATAAAGTCGATATTTGAGTTTAATTTCTCATTTTCTTCAACGCTATCTTCGTGACTATACACATATTCAGCAATTATTTCATAAGGAATTGTGACATTATCTTTAGCCATTTCCCTATGATAAACCTTTAATAAAGTGTCTTGATTATTTACTGGTGCTTTGCAAAAATTAGCATCTAGTAATAATTCCATAAACGCTGGAGCTATTGTACCCATATTTTAGCCCCTGGATTATGTCCAAAAAAGTCTTTTATTTCTTCGATTGTATATTTAATTCCTTGGACACCGTCCATTATTCTATCCTCATACTTTTTCCAAGGTGTATGGTCATGAGTAATATCAACAAGGTCGAACGGACCGAACCCATGCAGAGCATCAACTGTATTCTCAATCAATTGAGTATTCTCTACTTTTTGTGAGTCATATTCAGTTATCTCTAGGTCAGATAACTCCCCGAATGGGCTGACGCTGAATTCAACATATTCCATAATCATCTCGTCTGTAGAAATGGAAAAAGCTCCAAAACGTTTATATTCATGATAGACATCAGGAACAACAGGTCCATACTTCCACTTTTCCATACTCTCTTCAAAAAGCGGAGCTCCATTTTCAAGAATGTTCCTTACATTAACGAAGTATAATAATTTTTGCAATTTAAGGTTATTGATTTTGTAGCCTTTTTTATTTGAATACTCAATTATATAATTTGCAACAAATAATGCATGCATCTCAATTACACCTCCTTTTTCTTAATTATAACATATTTGTCAAGTACTATATTTTGTTAGCTAACTTTTTAGCTAACACTACATATTGATTTTGATAACAAAAACAGCCCCCGCAAAAGCGAGGGCGTTTGTCTTATCTAATTTAATTTACCCCAAAGGCTGATGATATTACCATCTTTATCAGTTATCCCAATAGCCATGTAGCTTCGTTTGCCTGAGCCGCCAACATAGCTAATCCAGTAGTAGCCATTAGCGTAGCCCTTGCTATCAAAGTTAACGGTGTCACCTTGCTTATAGCTGCCTACTACTTCGCTTGCCAGACTTGGCCAGCGTCTGATATTGATTTCTGCAACATCTAGCGTAAAGGTACCTGTTTTTGGTGTCTCCACGATAGTGTCAGAGGTTTGCGGTGCTGTATCTACTGTCTGGTTAGTATGGCCAACAGGTAACCTAATCCACCCGACAACGCCAGTAAAATCACGAGTGTTAAAGCGAGCGGGGCCACCTACTTGTAAACTGTCCCAGTTGCCGTCAATGTTTTGCTCAACAGTTTTAATGGTATAGCCATCACTGTCCTCAATAACAGCTCCTGTGTGTCCATAAGGACTGCCAGCTACCTCCATGACAAATAAGTCACTAGCTTTTGGATTAACTCCAGGTGCGTTATAGATAACCTCTAGCCCTTGCGCAGATGCGCTATTTAACAGGTCAATCGCATTACCCCATAAATCAATGCCGAACCAGTTTTTGACGATAAAACATGGCAAGTCACAGCACTGCGTCCCATAAGCACCGTCTTTGTCAACACCCATGCCTGAATTGGCTAGGTCGACACAGTATTGTACAATCTCATTTGCGGTTGTCATCGTTACCTCCTTATTAGTTTTTAAGGCTTCCTTATCCCATTTTTGCAAGTTGTTTTCCTCAATCAACTTTATCAACAGATCTGCATAGCCGCAAGCTGTGGCGTAACCTGCATTTTTTATAGCATGACAGGCCTTTTTGTAGTCGGTCTCGCCGACAACAGCCTTGTAACGTGGATTATCGTTTAAAAACTTACCGTGATCAATAATGCTATCAGTCCAACTGTCATAAGCCCTAAAACGGTCTACAATGTCAGTAACAACGCCTGGTTGATACTCCTCTTGGGTTTTAGTATTAAATGACTTACCTGCCCAAGAGTTATCAGCCTTAATCCCAAACAAAGCGTTATGCGGGGCATGTTTGCCCCACCCGCTCTCTAAGATTGCTTGTGCTGCGGTTAACGATGGCAAGATTTTGTACTTAGTCCAGCCATCTAAGCAGCCTTGTTTGATTTTATCTAAAAAGGTCATCTGTCACTGATCTTTCCAGTTATCATTCATGCGTTTAACAGCTGCTTCGATAAAAACTTCCATTTGTTTCTCGGACAAATAGACGTTATGTTTAGACAACTCATCACGAACCGCAACCTTAGCTTCTGTTAGTTTTTCGATACCTTTGATGTCCTTGTCATAAGCAATTTGTTCAACGGCTTCAACAGCATTACGAGCGACAATTTCAGCGATTTTAACCGCTTTTTCGCCACCTTTTTTTAGTAGATAGTCTTTAACAAGCTTAACCACAATACCTGCCAAAATAGTCAAAATTGATAGTGATGATCCTGTAATAATATTAGTAATTTCTTGCATTTTATTTCTCCTTTGTCTCTAAAACAGTTAGTCGGATGTCGTGAGCATCTAGTCTTCCTTCATGCACTTCAATGTCCTTACGCATCTCCGCTCTCTCTTTTGTGGCAGTGTTGAGATTATAATTTAGATCTTTGATGGCATCAGTCAGAGGATTTACCGTGTCCGTCAGCAACTTATTATTTTCCACCTGCAATCTTTCTGCTAGTCTGCTATCTGGCTCAATAACAAGCTTTTTGTAAATCCAAATCATAGCACCACCAATGAGGGCAAGGGCACTTACTGCCCCCGCTAACTCTTTGATTTGTATTAAGATTTCGTGCATCTAACCACCTCTAATCCTGCTTAACCAAATCTGCATATTTGATAACTGTGACTTTTTCCTCTTCCTCTAGCTCTTCCAGCGTTTGTTTGTCATACTCAAATGGCTCGTTAACGTGCACAAAGACAAGATTACCTTCACCTGCCTGCTCCTCATGCAACTCGTCTACAACTGTAAAGACATCATAAGCTTTGTACTCACCTTTTTTGACAGGCTCAATAAGCTCAAGCATGCCTTTGTAAATATCAGGCTCTACTTTATCGCTAGTAGTCAATACGTGGATAGTTTGCAAGTTAATCATCCGCTGTGTACGCTCTGCGGACACTTTAGCTAGTCCAGCGGCTGTTTGAGCAGTCTTGGCAGTCTTGGCAGTTTCCTGTGACAGTTTTTCCAAATCATCAACCTTTTGGACGGCTTCGCCCATAGCGATTTCGACATATTCGGATTTTTTAAACTCTTCCAAGGCAGCTTTGATGATCTCTGTGTCATTAGTTGAGGTTAAGTCCTGCTTGATTGGTTGAGAGATGACTGAGCCATCCTCTGCTGTAATAATAACGTGAGTGCTTGCGACTGCTCCTGTGCCGTCAAATTGTGGGTATTTTCCTGTTACTTTCCAATTGCGTGCCATAGTTATTCTCCTTTACTTTCTTCAAATTGTTCTAAAACGTTGTCAATTAAGACAATTTCTTCTGATGTAAACTCATCTTCCGATTCTGCCAAGTATTCCAAAAAATCGATAAATCGCTTAGAATATTCACCACCTTTGATGATGATAGGCTCACTTGCCAACTCGTCTAAAAAGTCGTTAAGCTCAGCTAGTTTTGACGTGTCATCGATTTTTGGATTGCCTTTGTCATCTGTAATCCACTTGCCATCATCATTTTTAGAGACATACTGGTCAATAATATCAACCTGATCTTTAGCATACTCGCTTAGCTTAGCCTCTACTTTTGCAAGTAGCTTGGCACGTCCACGATTGGCACGCATGTTGGTTACTTTGATTTTATCAAGCACATTATGTAGCGTGTTTAAATCTTTGTTTTTAATAGTTAATTGCATGTTTTTTACCATCCTCCTATGAGATTTCTGATTGTGTTTGCCTGTGGTCTTCCCATATCTCGCAAGGCCCGACCGCATTCGACAACTGCCTCGAATAGATTATTCATATCCAAAAGGCCTGGCATTTTATCTGGCCTGAATTTAAAGCCACGGTTAATACTAAAGTCGTCTACTAGCAATATGTTATCACCGTAAACCTCAGCCTGGTCAACGTTTGCCGTGTGATTATAGCTATTTGCTTGCCTAAAAAATCTTGCTCCACAAAAGCGACCAGATGATGCGCTATTAATACCATCACCTGATGAAGTGATTCCGATTGACGCATACAATGCTGAGCCTGTAAAGTTTTTTGGTGTAGCATTACTAAAATGCACAAAAGCAGTGTGAGTGCCATCCTTCCGCACTAAAGCGTTATTACTACTATTAAAGTTAATAGTTGCATCTCTATTAAAGGTCATATTGGCATTATTTAGGTCCCACTGACTTGCCCCATTTGTAGCAGCTAATACACCACCGGTAACTTTACTTGCCGATAACGTAACAGATTGAACTGATGTTGCAAAGATATCCTTGGCAAACAATGTCCTAAAGTATCCCTCGTTAGCAGTGAGTTTATTAAAAAAGGCATAGTCCATCTTAATTTTCTCACCAGTGATAGCTTCTGCCGCAATCCTATTACCACTGAGATAGCCGGTATTAATCTTGCCAGCGTCCATGTTAGCAATATGAGCATCTTTAATGACGGCATTGCTGATGTAGCTGTTGCCATCAAGAGTGATATTTTTTCCAGTGATTTTAACCCCAGACCTATCAAGATTGATTGCCGAGATAATCTCACTGCCAGTCATCTTGCTTGCCGGGAGTTTATCCCTGATTGCTAAAGCTATCTTGTCGTAACTCTGAGCAATAGTTGTCTCAACATCACCTTTTGATACCTTGGTGCTGATTAGGTCACTTAACTGGGTGAGTCGTGACTTAAGTCCATTGCGAGGGTCGCTAACAGTTGACTGCAGACCAGTAACTGTCTGGGTTAAGCTACTGTAATTATCCTCTGCGGACTGCAATCGCCGCTGATAGCTAGCTAAGTCCTGTTGCACACGACTGACAGCTCCTGTCCTGTCTTTAATCTCTTGTGAGATTTGGCTAGCTGTGGATTGCTGCACGGCTCTTAATCCGCTGATTTGCGACTCGAGCTCTGTCCGCATGCCTTGATTACTACGAGTAAACTCAGCACGTAAGCCGTCTAATTTACTCTCGTAGGCCTCGGTCGTGCCTGATGAGGTAGTGGTAATCTTAGCAGATAGCTTGCGCAGCTCGTCATCATACTTTTGTGATAGCCCTTGGGCTGCCAGCTTAATCTCAGCTTGCAAACCGATTTTATCATTGGCTAGTTGAGCTTTTAAGCCGTTAATACCTGCCTGATAGCTTGACGATAGCTGTCTATCAGCGTCTTGATACTCACGTCTGATGCCTGATACTGTCTCATTAATAAGTGCAAGTTTTTGGTCAGTCTCATCGTTAATACGTGTAGCGATACCATCAGCTTTTTCAATAATTTCCGTTGTGATGTTATCACGATGATACTCGCGTAACATACCGTTTGTCGTCAGCTTGATTTTTGACCAAAGGTTAGAGTTTTTGGTGTCTGTCAGCTCTAAATTAATAGACTGTAGGCCACTAAGCATCTCCTCAAGGCTTTTAAAGACACCCGTTGACTCACCACTGCCCTCAACTACCACAGGCGCAACATAGCTAGTGGCTTTATCCCCTCGCTCAATCATCACCTGATTAAAGTGCGCTGTCCCTAGACAGTTGCTGGCTAATCTGACTTTTTGGTTATCGTCATCTGCGGTAAATGTGTAATGCACACGTCCATCTTGACCGATGACAAGGTTTGACTCGTCTAGTGTTATTGTTGGGTCTCTGCTCAATTGTTACCTCCTAATTTTTACCATAAACCGTGACTAGATTTTGACCAAATCCGCTGATGAGCAATTGGTTGTTACTGTGGTCGTATCGGGCAATTAAAGTATTACCATTAATTGACTCGTACAAACCTATCAATTCGTTGGCATTTTTAATCATTTCCTCTGCTCCAGATCTAAACTTATAGGTCTTGTAAGCGAGTAATTTGACATCGTCTAAAGATAAGGTCCCTTGCCATAATTGTGACCAGCCCTTATTATTTGCATTTTGAGCTTGCCTTTGCCAAATCGTTCGGTTATTGCAGATAACGCGACCAATTGCTTTACCGTCAATCGTAATCGACTGATATAAACTGTCGTTTTTTGGGGCTGGCGGCGAAGATGTTGCTACAGACTGATAGTTATACTTATTAGCTTTATACACATCAGCTTGTGTACTGGATATAATTTTATAGATATCAACATCTCTGCCTACATCAAAATTATATCGATCAGAGATTGTAATATAAAATTGCCCAAGAGATAAGCTAGATTTTGGGAGCAAGCTGTAGCCTATGGTTCGACCATCGAGTTTATAAAAAGCAGTATCTTTAATCTCTTGTATTGCCATCGCTAAGCCCTCTCAAAAACAATCATGCCACTTGTGTCTCTTGGTACTTGACCGTTATCGACCACACGAACAGACAGATACTGTCCTGTCACCTCGTCTTTGATTTTGCCGATATTATTAAGCTGATGCTGTAGCTCGCCTTGTCTGACGTAGCTAGACAAATATCCCTCAATCTCGTGTTTAGCAAGATAAAGACTGTCAGCTGTTGATTGCTCTAAGTACTCGCTATGACTATGTTGAGCATTGGCTTTATGACTTAAAGCACTCTGTAAGCCGTTGACATCGTTAATCTCGTGCTTATGTTGTTTAGTAGCATAGATTTTATCTGCGTCTTTTTGAGTCAAAAACGTTGTGCCTTCTGGCTTATCCTTAGATAGCTCTCGACTGATTGACGTGATGCTTGACCTCGACGATGACACAACAGACACGATAAGGTAGTTTTTGGCTCTCTCGCTCGTATTGGTTATTTCGAGCGCCACAATATCACCAGCCAGCAACTTGCTTGCATCCTCATTGACTGACCAAGTGGCTCGATAGCTGTCACTATAGTACTTGAGGTAGCCACTGTCGTACTGGTAGCTAGTGGTAAAAACAGGTATAGCTTGACCAACCGATATCTTTTTAAGCTCGTCTTTTGTTGCGTAAGCTGTTAAATCTGGCTTACGGACAACATCTGCAATATCACCGGTTTTAACTAAGTCTCTTGGCAACTCAACCTTGTCTGATTTTTTTAGATAGGTCTTGTCCGCTTCGGTTTTTTGTAGGTAATCAGTTAGCTGTTTGCTTACGTCAATCTCTTTAAGTTCTGCTTTTGTAGCATAAACTGACAAGTCAATGTTTTTAGCATCACCAGTGTCACCTTTTTCACCTTTTGGGATGACTACTTTAGTTTCATCACTAAACGTAAGCTGTACGCCCTCAGAGACACGCTGTTGGTCTGTGATAGTGATACTATCACCTTTATCCCCTTTAACATTACCAAGGTCTTTTTCTTGCTCTTCCTCGATTTTTAGCCTTAAGTGACCTGACTCATCAACTCTGGCGCTCTCTACACTCTTACCTCTATCCCCTTTTTGGCCATTGGGGATATTAAAGGTTTTTTGAGTGTCGTCTGATAGTTTGATAGTGAGCGTCTCACCATCTTTTGTGATGTCGGTAATACTTGTCCCTTTATCACCTTTTTGACCTTTGATGTTGCCGAGCTTAGTCTCTTTATCCCCAATCCATACAGATAAGTCTCCATTTTCGGATAGCTGTACTTTGGTGACCGATTCCCCTTGCGGACCTTCGTAGTAAGGCAGGTCGTTGTAGTTCAATTTGCCATCACCGACCTTCAATTTATGAGTGTCTAGCTCTACGACCATCTCCCCTGCATCAATGACAGGGTTAGTAGACTGCCATTCTGAGGCATCTTTGCGGTCAAAGACGATTTTTATTGGTATTGTTTCAACTGATGTCATCTGTCCCTCCTTCCATCTAAAATAATTTTTGGTTTATCAGACTGCTTACCGATAATAGTTGCACCTTTAGCATCTGCGACCTCTTTATAAGACATCTCAAGCGCTAATTCTTGCGCCTCTGACGCATTTAAATCTACTTGCTTAGATTTATACCAATCGCCAGTTAAAACAGCCGTGTAGCTTAAAGGATAGACCTCTATAGACTGTTTATCCTTAGTGACCTCGAACGTCTGCGCATCCATTTTGGCTTTGGTTGGTTTCAGCGTTAATTTAATGCCTTTATTATTAGTCTGAGTAAGCGTGATAGCCACTTTTTTGAGTAGTTCGCACGTTTGACTAAAGCTAATCGTGTAAGTCTCGCCACGTTTAAAGCCACCGTCATTGGCTTCAACCTCGATAAAATCCTCATCATATTTTTTTACACGGTTAGGATCGCCAACCAATAAATTTTTGTTGTAGCGTGTCTTACCGTCTGTCCCGATAATCTCAGCATTTAGCCGTGCAGTCTCGGTCGTCTCGCTGACCTTGTTTTTTAAGTCATCAAAGCTTTGTTTAATCGACGGGATGTCATCGACCTTGATAGCATCTGTGATTTTTTTGATGGCTTCCTCTGGGAGTGATAAGTTTCGCAAAGTTTCTTCAAATTCTTTTTGCTTGATTTCTGCATCGTTTAAAAACTCTTTTAGTCGCTCATCAACTTCCTTGGCTATCTTCTCAGCTTCCAGCACCTTAGCATTAACCTCGGCAACTTTGACCTCGGCATTAGCTTCAGCTTTTTTGATGCTGTCTTCAATTTCTTGGCGGATTTGAGTCTCTTTTGAATCAAAGACACGATTAGCATTGTCAATTTGCTTTTGTAATTTTGCTTCAAAGACTGCATCATGTTGAGCAGTTGCTTCAGCCACCTTATTATCAATTTGATTGCTAATTTGTTTTGCTAAATTAGTTTTAATCTCTCCGAAGCTGATAGATTTTAGCCTGTCAGCCATCGGGGCAAATTTATATCCAGTAATTTGCATCCGCAAGTCTCGGTCATAGACCTCGTGGAAGACAATTGCTGTATCAAATAGCCTAACAGTGCCCTCGTAGTTATTAGTAACATCAATTTTTAAACTATTACCTGGTATATCGCAAAGAGTTTTTTCAAAGTATTTCTTACCATATGCAAGCAAGTCCTCTTCTGATTTGACATCTTGATCCTGCACCTTGATAGTCTTTTCAACAATTATCGGATGAGTGTCTTTGAGCTTGCTCTCAACAGTTACTCTAATCGTTTTCTTTTTGCTAACTTCATTGCGACCAACGTCCGCATCAGAAACTTCTCTAGGTTCCTCTTCCTGCTGCTCCTCAACTTCTGCTACAAGATGCAGTATCGAGATGAGACCTTTTATGGTATCTGTCTCCTCATAGGATTTGAGGTTTTTCTTGTACATAAACAAAGTCTCAGTATCTTTGCCGGCTTTTTTAAGCAAGTTAACTTGATACTTATCTCGTACAAGTTCACCACCCCACTGGCCCATGATTGAGTGCTTGCCATTAGCTAAAGCGTCCATAACAGATACGTCTGATTGATTAAATGTGTGACAGCCGTCAATATCACTAAAAAAGCTAAAAGGATGCTTACGCTTGATACTACCCGCCAGCTCTGACATAACTTTCATACCTTGCACTCTATCAACACTAATAGTGTCAATTGCATAGCCATTTAAGTCATCAGCGATCTGATTAGCATAAACGTTAATATAGCCATGCCGCTTAGTAATTTCAAAAATCCTAAAAAGCTGAGGACCATGCAGATCATCAGCTTCTAAGATTATTCCTTTTTTTATTAAAGGGCGATACTCGTGTTTAGCAGGATATTTAAAACTTAGTTTGTATTCACCATTGGCCTCCTGTGTAATCTCATCTTCAAAGGCTGCTACGAGAGGTGTATTATCATCTTTAATCGATATCAAACCTTATACCTCCACCTTGGACTAATTATTGTTCTGGTAATGCCTCCACTGACGGCAATACCTTGTGTGCCAGGTTGTATTTCAAAAAAACTTCCTCTTATTCGGATTGAGTTTTTCACATTACCTTCAGCATCATAGACGCATTGTTGGCCATGTTTGCACTCAATCGTTGCTTTACCTGACAAATTTAATTCCATGACCTGTTTGCCAATGGTTAGCGTTCCTTTACCAGTACCCTCAACAACTATCTTAGGTTCGCTGAAAACATTTCCTGTATTGTTAATGTTTCCGTTGCCTGCAATTACTACATCTGAGACACCTTTTGCGTATCTAAATGGATAAAGAGCAAGTTTGAGAGTCACGCGCCATGATGACATGGTTACCGCATTGATTTTGACAGATAAGCAATCATAGTAATAAATAGAGTTAGGTATGTGCCAAAATTCGATTTTTTTACTAAGGCCGTCTAAATGATTAACTAGATTAACTGCATCATCAAAAGTACTCAAATGCCACATCATGGTTGGTTTAGATTCATTATATGACTCCAATTCCCTACTAGTTACATTCATGCCATAAGCTTCATTTTCGACAAAACTAGGGGATAGAATATCCCCCACATCGTAGCTGGTCAAAACACAATTAGGGATTGAAGATGTGTCAAAATCATCAATAATAACTTTAGGTATCATACAATCCCCTCTCTAGCCATAATTTTGGCAAATTCTTCGTATAAAATAGCGCTGACTTTTTCTTTGTCTAGATAGACATCCGTATTTTTATCAAGGATATCTTGCAACAGAGCAAGGACCTTAACAAAGAATAATGACAAGTCACTTGTAGCAGAACCGACTGTAGTTTTAGTACTAATATTGCTTGATAGCAAGTCATCAGCTGTGACGCTTGGTTTAGCATCGATGTCGAGGGATAGACTTTTACCTGTCATGGTGCCTGCAAGATCATCAGCCATGCCAGAGACATTTGATTTAACCTCCTTGAATCCATCCATCAAGCTATTGTTAAACCCTTGCATGATTACTTTACCTGCGGGTTTTAGCAAAACCCTATCGTATGAGATAGGCCCTTTGTGCTTACGAATCCAGTCAGCAATACCGCCAACGAAGCCGGTGATTGCCCCCCACATCGATTTTAGTCCGTTTAGGAAACCTTGCATGATAGCACGTCCTGCACCAACTAAGTCAATGCTTGCTAAACTATAAAAAACATTTTTTAAACTGCCGATAACAGCTTTTATCGTGCCACTTACGCTAGATACAAGATTACCAAAGCTGCTAAATGCTGTTTTTATAGCGCTTATCGCACCGTTGATAACACCCTTAGCTATCACTACTGCATTTTGCATAGCTGACCACGCTGCCGAAAGTAATCCTTTTAAAATATTTCCAGCATTCCCTAGATTGCTAAATACCAATTTAATACCATCAATCGCCAAAGTTATCATATTTTTAGCTGTCGAAACTACTGTTTGGATGTTCCCCCAAGCACTGCTTAGCATGCTACTTAAACCTTGCCCAGATGCACCTAAGCTAGTAAATATACCGATGACATTACCTACCCACTGGGCAACGGTTTGTAATGCTGGGGCAATTGCATTAAATCCCTGAACAAGCCAATCAATGACAGGTGTTAAAAACTCAATAACAACTTTTAAAGCATCAAATGCAAAGCTAATACTACCAAGGATTCCTTGTAAGACTCCGCCGAGAAAAGCTCCTAAAATTTGAAAAGCTGGCATCAATGCGCCGCTTAATATTGTTACTAGAGGTTGGCAAGCATTCCAAAGATTAACAAAGCTATTTACAAGCTGACTAATCGCTGGACCTACAATAGACATGAATGTTTGAAATCCTGCTTGAATTGCTGGTAAGATTGCTGAAATTAAAGCCTCAAAACCACTAAAATCTAATCTAGCTAATCCGCTGACAATAGTGTCTATTACTGGTGCAATTGCACTGCCAACACTTGTAAAAAATGATGGCAACTGACTAAAAGCCGTTTTTAAACCGTTAAAAACATGTTGTAAATTTTGGCCAATCTGTGCGAATTTAGCAGTAATAGGACTTAAATCAATACTAATCCCGAGGCTACTCATTAGACCTTGGAATTGGCTTGCGATAATAGGAGCTGCAGCTCCAATAAAAGTACCAATTGCCGATGGTAATCCTTTAAAGATATTTGCCACCATCGGAATAAAGTTACCAAATAAGAAATTAGAAGTTGTCTCAGCTAGTCCTCGTAAAGCCGGTCTTATATCATCTCCCAGTGATAAACCTGCCAGTACATTTGTAAAAGAGGACTTCATAGCAGCTAATGAGCCTGAAAAGGTAGTTTTTGCTTCTTCCGCAGCTACTCCAGCGATACCCATGTTATCTTGTACCAAGTGTATAGCCTCAACCACATCAGCATAATTACTCAAATCAAACTTCTTGCCCATAGCGGCAGGTAACTTTTCAGCGTCTGATAAAAGACGCTTCATCTCTTCTTTTGTACCACCGTATCCCAATTTGAGGTTATCCAGCATGGTGTAGTTTTGCTTAGCAAATCCCTGGTAGGCCATTTGGATTGATGCGATATCAGTACCCATCTTAGCCGAGTTGTCGGCCATATCCATGATTGCCATGTTAGCAGCCTTGGCAGCCGCAACGGCATCACCTCCAAGGGATTGTTTAAGAGATGCACCCATAGATACCGCTTGTTCCGCATAGGTATTTGCTGATATACCAGCTTTGTAGGCCTCTTTAGCAAACCCTTTGACAGCAGTCTCAGCGCCCTTATACAAGGTATCAATACCACCAAAAGATTGCTGTAAGTCAGCACCAGCGGACAAGGCAGACGAAATCATCTTACCGATTCCAGCAGCTGCAATGGCACTACCAATCATTTTAACGAGATTACCACCAATGAGCGAACCAGCGCTCAAACCAGCCGACCTTGCTTCGGGATCAAGTTGCTTCGAGATTGCTCCACTTATTCCACGAGCGGATGGCATAATTTGCACATACGCTTGACCAAGTTCTGTTGCCATTAGCCATTACCTCCTAGTAATTGTTTACGTGCATTTGCAAAATCCTCGCCAGACGCAAAAGAAATGACATCATTAGCTTTTTGTGATTTAGATCCAGATATAGCTTCCACCATGGATTTAGGTTTGTTTTGACCAGATTGACCATCCTTAGTTTTAGACCAAAACAGCAAGTTAGTATTATCGTAAATACCAGCTAACAAAACAGTATCCAAAGCCTCTGTCTCTCCAGATAATGCCATTTTTATCCTAGAGTTGGACCTCAAACCGACAGCAAAAACAGCCACCTGATAAGCAGGTAGCTGTTTGTAATCATATATGCCGTAGGTTTCAGCTAAATCACAAGTTAACGCATCATCATCTTTTACTATCATCTGAGCGAGGATTGCTAGTTTTTTAAATCTTTTTGACTTTCAAAAATTTCTTTGATTTCTACTCCGATAGCTTCAATATCTACGATACCATCTGCATCTCGTACATGTTCTTTTAGAGACTTAGCAGCATCACCAAGTAACAAATTAACGATTTTAACTACTGCTGTTGGATCTGTTTCCTCTTCTGCAATAGCTTCAACAAGTTCAAAGTTTTTTAATCGTTTTTTAGGGATTTCGTATTCAAATCCCGATGTTGTTTTTCCTTTTAAAATTTCCATTTACTACCTCTTACATTTCAAAGTTCTCACCTTTTGAGCTTGGTTTCACAATATATTCGTGATGAGTGTCCCCATTTTCATCTGGGAAACATTTTAGGATTGTTTCGTATCCGACAACTTCCCCGTCGACATACTTAATTTCACCTACCTCATCAACTTTTGCATTTGGCAAGACAATTCGTTTAAGAATGCCACCATTCATAATCATGTCAACAACAATTGCATGGGCTTCTAACTCTTTTGAGTTTGACTTGATATGGATACCTTTATCTAAATCTCCAGTAACGTTAGAAGAACCATAAACTTCTTTGAGTACCTCCACATTTAGCGACTCAATCAGCTTATAAGTAAACTTATCTTCTTTTTCCGTCTGAACAGCTCCAACAATATCTCCGCCCCAAGCTTTAATATTTTCGGATGAACGTGTATCTTCATTGACCACACCATCCTCGGATACATAACCCAAATTCTTAAATTTAGTATCTAATTCTGATTTTGCATCCTCGGGCAATTTAGTACCAAGCGGTGCCGAATAAATCGCCCCACCGGTCTTGGGCTTTGCAGATGTTACATTTTTATTATCATTCTTATTCATCAATATCTCCTTTAATAATGATTAATATCAAATACAGCTTGATAGCGATAACGCTTAGTTGCTATATCTGTAAAATTGTAGTCAGCGTTAAGATGTACACCAGAAACTTGTGGCAAGACATCAAGCTGCTCAATTACTTGCTTTACTTTGTCATTAAGTAAAGCCGCCTCATACAACGATTCGGCATAACTTTGAAAAGCAAATGTGGAACTTAGCAAATGATTTTGCTTAGCCCCACTAGTCTTTTCTAAGATGATAAATCGTGCAGGTTCATCTTTTTGATGTTCAAAAAAAGACGGCACATCTAAGTGCTCGTCTAAATATTTTTTGATAATTACTTCAATCAATTAGCGCACCGCCTTTAACAGTGTGTTATTTTTTGAGTTATCTTTCTTGGCTTTTATGGTTTTAGCGCTGACCATGGCGTTGGCCCTATTTTTCCCGACATGGATATCTTGTGTATATCCATCACCACAACGTTCTCTGATGGCTGTGGCCTTAGCGGTTAATACCTGCTGCATTTCTGATGATTTCATCAATTCGGCAACACCAGCTCTATTAAGCTTAAACTTAAACTTACTCATAGCGTTCCACCATCACTTTCTTATTCCAGTCTAGTGGTATAAGCTCTTCAATTCCTTTAAGAGGTAAGCCAACTGTGCGCCATTTTTTACCAAAGAATCTAACCTCCTTGTTTTCCCAATCGTGTTCATCTCCTTTGGGTATAGCCAAGACATATTCAACTTTTTTTCCGGTCAATGATAACTGATTTGTGATATCTTCGGTCGTTGCCGGTGCAACAAGTACATTTTCCACCTCAATATCAAAATCAACTGTTACAGGATTTCCAAAAGGGTCTTTTCCGCTAATAGTCTTATCGACTAAAGTAACTGTTATCCCTTTTAATTTCGCCATAAAGCTCAATCCCTCCATATCTTTGTTTTTTTAGTCCGAGACGCTTCAACTCACTATCCTTAATAAAAAGACCACCTCCAGGGACTAGGTAGGTTCCAGACCATGTGTACCCGAGTGCTGATTGGCTCTCTTGGGCCATTGGTTCGCCTTGAGTAGATGTCATGAGTGTTCTAGCTACAATGTCAACCGTAACCGATTTAATAACATTAACAAAATAAGGTTTATCAACCATCGTTTTATCTAAGTCTTTGCCAACTTTGTCAGCTTCCATCCTCAACGTATCTGATACGACTTTCAAGAGCGCATTTGCACGTTTCAATTCATCAACAGATAAAGGACGCCATAATAAAATGACGTCATCTGTTGTTGCGAAATTTGCCATAACAACCCCTTTCCAAGAGGCTATTCGGCCTCATCTTTCTTCTTTGTAGTTTTTTTCTTTTTTTCAGGCTCAACAAGTTCCCAGTCTCCACCAAGAACACTATCTGTCACTAAGATAGCACCTGTTTTAGAATCTTTATAGATTGCCATACTAGTCCTCCTTCACGATAGCGAATGAATCCTTATCCAAAATTCCCCAACCAATGAATGCCTCGGCACGAAGGCATACTTCGTTATAGGCTTTAAGGTCGCGTCCTGCCCCATCTGGATCACCATACTCGATAACTTCCATAGGGATATTTTCAGCATAGCCCCATTTAAACATGTTCTCGAAGTCACCAACGATAGCATGATCCTTTTTAGCAGTTCCGCCCGCCTGGACCAAAGTTTTGTTAATATCTGATTTCATACCGTAGAATGAGTCAGGATTTTGTCCAAAACGGAATTCTGGGAAGATATGAGATTTATTTGCATCTTTGAGTTTGCCAAGAGCGCCTCCTGCTGTTGGCGAAAGAGCGAGTCCTGTTACATCTCCACCCTTTGCACGAACTGCTTGGACAGCGGCTTCAATATTATCATCAATGTTTTCGGCAACATAATCGACTAAATTACCGTCAACGACCCCATCAAATGAGTTTGTCGCACGGAATGATGCGTCTGTCAATGCCTTTGGCTCCAGTCCATGAATAGCTGCAATATCAAAAGCTTCAGCAATTTTTTTGGCAAATCCATCGGCGAATGCTTGAAGATAATTGATTTTCTTTTCATCGGAAGCATACATAAATTCATTAGTAATGCGAGCTTGATATACGAATTTCAAAGGCTTAATGACCTTAGAAGTCAAAGTAGCATCTCCTGCTTTCTTTTGATCTCCTTCGCCAACAATTTGAGCATTACCGTTTAAATTAAAGATGAACTGTTCTGTTCCATTGAACGGAATTGGAGTTTGAGTAGATAATTTAGCAAGCACAGAGTGACCTTGCACTTTTGAGATAAGTTCTGGAATAAGTGTTGCTGGAAAGAGTGTTCCTTGTTTAAGTGTCATTTTCTATTCTCCTTTTGTAGTTAAATTGTTTACGACTTGTTTTAGAGCAGCAGTTTTTTCATCAATTTCTGCTGGTTCGTTTGATTTTACAGGCGGAGTAGGTTGTTTAGGTGCCATATATGAAGCCAATCGCTCTGCATCAGCTTTGAAACCTTCCTCATCCTCACCTTGTAATCTATCCGCTAAATCAAGTGGAAGTCCGAATTCTGTCGCAATACGCTGTTTAGCTGTTTGCAACTTAGTTTGAGTAAGTTCCCCGTTAACTGATTCCAACTGAGTTGATAATTCAGTTTCACGGTCTTTAAGCTTCTCAATAATAGCTTGATAATTTGTTTCTTTTTCTTCTAGTTCTTCAACACGAGTTTTCAGTTGGTCGTAATCTTGATACTTCTCACGTTCTCGAGCAATGCGAGCTTTAACAATCGTGTCCAACTCTTCTTGTGTTTCAATAACTTTAAATTCTGACATATTAACGTCCTTTCTCCTGCTTTCCCGGCAGTTCGGTAGATTTTTTAGCAGTAAAAAACATCCTTTCGGATGTCGTTTTTAACAGCTGGTTCTTTGCTTTCTTTTTGGCTTCGTTGTGTAACAAATCCAGTGCGCAAGCAATGCACTGTCCATTAAGCTGATGTCTCTATCGTCATAAAGCGACTTATACCCGAAACCACCATTAGAGCCAATTTGTCTCTTTTCACAGTTTGTAACTACCGCTGTCAAAGATGGCTGATCACTATGACAAATGGTTTCCTGCATGATCCCCTGCTCCCACATCATGTTAGCTGTGATAATTTCAGCGACCTTAGGCAATTCTGGTTTCTTTAGACCTTGCTCTTTCATCTCCCGAGCAAGCAATTCTTGGCCACTAGCGCCATCAATGACAACCTTAGCAATATCAGCTGATTTCAGGAAGTTAATAATCCATTGAGTACCATTCCTAACTGATAAACAGTCAATAGTCTCAATAAATACCTTATTTTCTGATGTTCTTGCTGCGATTGATAGTGATACGTTGTTGCCATCTTGACCAAACTTGATACCGACAAAAAGCTTGCTTTTGAGTTCTGGCGCTTGCTCAACTTTGAGTTTTGCCCATTCTTTTTCGGATATAACTGATTTTTGGTTAAAGGATGGCCAATATCCTAAACGCTGGATATTGTGGTCGATTTCATCTTCGCCTAATTCAGCTTCGATTTTCCTCTCGTTGAGGTGGAATCCCATAGATGGATTAGCAATATACCAAGATGATACATCATTGATTTTAACCATCTCAGGAACTGACCATTCTGCCCATCCAGAGTACCGCTTATTGCCTTTCAAGCAATCTTTACGATAAGCTTCAAAGACTGTACCGGTCGAGACCATTGTTGGTGGTGTTCCACACATGATAGTCATAGGATTATCTGAGTCGGTAACAGTATATTTAAGTGCTGACTCCTGCTCAGATGTGTATTCTTGTGCCTCGTCAATGATAAGTAAGTCAAATCCCTCACCAAGCCCGCCGTTTGATGTCCT
The DNA here is from genome assembly GCF_900636575.1 of Streptococcus canis. NCBI lineage: Bacteria > Bacillati > Bacillota > Bacilli > Lactobacillales > Streptococcaceae > Streptococcus > Streptococcus canis. The sequence continues at coordinate 903,723 of NZ_LR134293.1, read as the reverse complement.
AGTCCGGAACTGGATAACAGCGCCGCTGGCTTTGAACTCAATACGTTCTTGGCCTTTTGCCTTGTTTGATATAAAGTCTTCTCCATCAACATAGCCTGACATTTCAAGGTACTTTTTTACTTTTTCAAATGAGGCGTGAGACGTACTGATTCTATGGGCAGTATGTAGGATTTTTAAACCTTTATGCAAAGCCCACAGCTCAACAATATAGACCACTTCCGTCTTACCATTACGCCGTGGGATAGCATATCCATACTTTTGATGCACCCATAAACCATCTTCATCGATGGCCATAATTGGGATAAGCATATTTTCTTGCCACGGATAGCAACTTAGCCCTGTTTTTCTGTAGTACTTAATAGCTTCATGCGCTAGAGATTTAGCAAAATGTAAATTTACCGATTGAGTAGGTCGCTGATTGCCAAGCTTTGTTTTCGTCTTAGTAACCATACTTATTCCTTTCAATCGTACTGCCTAGTTTTTAGCCATGCGACAGGGCACAATAAAAAGCTGTATTGCTACGACTTAGTTTGATTATTAAAGGGGTCGAATTCGACACGGTTAAACTTTATTTGCCCCACTTACGCTTATAATTTTTCTTAATGTAGTTAACGTCAGTTGCAATGTTTGTAATAGCTGCTTGATTATCTAAAGTAGCAGCTTTAACAGACGCAAACTCTTCATTGGTAGCTTGGGCGTTTTGTTGTATAATCGATCTCAGCTCTGCAATTTGTCTGTTTTGATTCTTAATTGCTTCTGCTTGCATAGCGTTTTCTGCAACAAGCATCACAACCGCTGTTTCTAGTTTACGTTTCTTTTTGATTCGTTTATTCATTGTTTTCTCCTATTTTTAAGCATAAGAAAAGCACCTAACTATGACAGCTAAGCGCTTATTAAATAATTTCAATTGATTTGATTTCTAGTTCCAAAACATTGCTCCAGCCAATGTCTGTTTTAATAGATAAAGAATCAAATTCTTCTTCAAAATCATCCTTATCATTAAACACAGCAACGCCTTCATAGATTTCTTCATCCGTTCGAACTCGGACACTCTTGTTGTGATATTTTTTTAAGTCCACTATGTTCTCCTTTCGTAGTAAGCCGGAACAAGATGAACTCCCGTCTTACCATAATGTATAGTCATTGCGTTAATTTTATTACCTGAAAAAGTATCTATTCCCAGAGAATCTTGTTCATCAAGGTCAATTTTTTCAAATTGAGTACGAATCCCTTTACGCTTTTCGATATATCCTGACATCTTATATTTGTTGTACAGCATATCGACATCCACATCATCAAAGAAATAACTCTTACCTTCTCCAGCGGTTGATTTGATGTGACGAGCTTGTTTTTCAGGATTTACCTTATCTAGCCACCTTCCATTTTTAAAGTTCCTTTGGATGTGTGCTTGGTCTTTTAATCGCTCATATCTTACACCATCATTATACTTCAAGTCTTGGAATTTAGCCAGTGAAACAGGGGCTTTTGTACCTAAAATAGATACTATTTCCTTATATTCTTTGATATCAGACTTACGGTTATTATCTCTGATGTCAATATTCATCTGTTTGCGTCGTTCAAGTACATCAGTAGTTTCTTTTGACCATTTTTTAGACCATGAATTCTGACGCTTACCATTTTTAGGGTGATAGTCAATAATACATTGACAGTGCTGGTGCCTACGATAAAAATTTGGCGGTTCTTCGTGGTAAATATACTTACCAGCGAGGCGATCGCACCAATCACAACACTTACCAGTTGATATGCGTTCAATGGTCGGCTTCATTCCAGCCTTAGCGTGAAAATCAGCATTGACTCTAATGCAATCATCAGCGATAGACTGACTAAAATTAACAATCGGCTCACCAAATAGCCACTTAACATCATCAAAGACAGGCTCGCTACCCAAACGATTTACTAACCCGTCAATTTTATCATGATTTAGCGGTGGACGCTGAACCTTTAAACTAATTTTAGCCTGCTCATTCAAAATCTGCTGAACATTTTCAGCATATCCAGAAATCAACTCGTAATTGCGGACTAGCGTTTCATCTAAGAGACGTTTAGCGATATTGTAATACATTTTACCGTCTGGTAATTTATCCGAGCTCACAGAGCCTGTCAGAGCCAAAGATAAAAGTTGTCCGACGTCAATAGCAAACTCATTGACTGTTTTGTAAGTCGCTTTTTTAGACTTCAATTCTGCAAAAGCCTTAGCAACTACCTCGCTTTTGCCAAAATGTTTTTCAAAATCCTGTTGAACCGATTTTAAAATCTTAGGTAAGACATCATCAACCATCAGTTGTCGCCTCCGTTGCTTTTGAAGTTGGATTTTCAGACCCTTTGACACCAGTTAAATCACGAATAACATCCGCATCCATAAAGCCAGGAATGGCTTGATTAAGCTTAATAGCACCATCACCAATCATGGTCAGCATATTTGCATCAGCTTCAAAAAGAGGTTCCCATTTAATTTCAGTATCCATGAACTGATTGCGTAAATAAGGAAACTCATCCCTTAAACAAACAGCAATATACGCCACATTTAGAAATCCAGAAGAAAAAGAGCGTTGAGCTTTGCGCCCTGCTGCTCTTAAATTCTCATGCGCTGCTTTAATAGCTTCTACTGATGATGGATTATCTGAAGGGAAGCCGAGGTCATCAAGAGTGAGACCGGAACCACCAGCAAATAGCGAAGCATACATTTTTAAGTGTTCCATGAAAGGAGCCATGCTTGCTGTTGTGAATTGCCCAACTGTTGGCTTATCACCATCCTCGTCTTTTGAGATTTCGAGTAACGTTGACACCGTAGCACGCCACTTTTCCATCGGTTCAGCGTCTGGGTCCATGCCTAAAACATATTTTTGTGGGAATGAGTAAAACTCGGCCGTAACCTCTGCTCTCTCAAGCGTTCTCTTCGCTGCCTTTTGATGGTACATCCCAGCCTTAGTAATGCGACTGCGGCCGAATGGTCTTACGGCATCTGGTCTGTGAATGATAGGAACTAACAACGGATGACCTGTTGGGTTGTCAATGCTGTATGCTTTCCCATCTTTAGGATAATACCAGGTGTTTTTGTCAGTAAAATAGGCTTCTAATGTAGGATTTCCGTTTGAGTCAGACTCTAACACTGCATAACCCTCTGTTAGTAAAAATGTAGTTGGGTCAAGTATTCCTGTTGCTTTACTGGCTTCTATCACTTGCATTTTGGGAAGGCCATCTTCCGTCCCTGGCATGATGTACACAAAGCAACAAGATGCAATTAGCGCTGATTGGATAGCAGTATCAAAAAAGATATCAGGGTTATTCGCTTTAAAAATTTCCCAAGCATTAAAATCATCGTTAGCAAATTCCCTGAAAATAATCCGGTCTGCCAGACTATCAACTCCTTTAGCTGTCCATTCAATCACAGACCTGTACATATCACGCACATTGTCAGGCATGACAATACTTCGTGTGTTGTCTCTGTCGTCCATTGCATAATATCGATACCTTTTATCGACTCCGGTTTTAAAAAGAGCTAACTTCCTACGAAGATAGCCCATACCCATATAATTCATTTCTGCTCCTTCATTTTTTGCATGACTAAATCTACAAAGTTTTCTTCATGTACATCTATTCCTTCAATAAGTGTTATTCCAGTAAAACCAAATTCAGCTTCATTGGCCAAAATCTCCTTTTTTAGTTTTTTATAGTGTTGCGCTAAATTACGTATTTTTTTAGGCTTTTCTGTCACATCTGTGTTAGGATTTAGAACTTTCTTTTTTTCTTTCCTCTGTTCAGCCCGTTTTTGCTTCATCAATTTACGTTGTTTCTCACGATTGCCTTTCTTACGGCATTCTTCAGAACAATATAAGGTTCTATTTGTTTTAGCTTGGAAGTTTTTTTTACAAATTAAGCATTTCTTTTTCAATGAAATTCAACCTCTAAAATTTTCTAAATCCTAACGTGAGAAAAAATGTACAGTGACGGCGTGAAGCTCGGCCGACCGACCGGGGAGGGTCATACCCCCCATTTAGCTTCTGGCCGGTTTTAGCATAAATCAATAATTTGCACAAATTCACTTTTTTAATGTAAAAGATGACCAGTCTCTGCTTTGAGGAAGGTTCCTGTTCCCTAGTGTCTTCGGCTCACGACTTTCCTGAATGACAAACAACTTATCAGACTTCTGCCTATTGCATTGCCAATGAGTCAACTGTAAGTTTTCTAGCGCTGACGGATGACCACCTTTTGCAATCGGAACTATATGATCTATCGCTGGACTAAGTGGATGAGGATACTTCAGCATCTTATCGACTGGTTTGCCACAGATTCCACATGTATTAGCTGTCTTCAGCAACTTCTTCTTATTCCTGTCAAATGCAACCCTGTGTGGGCCTTTCTTATCTGCCCTTAATTGAGACATAGGGGGGCCTTTCTAAATTTAAAAGAGGGGGTATTTTCGTACCCTCCCCTCATTTCTTGATAATACTATATTATCACTTTAAAACTGTCATGCACTGTTATTCACTGTCAATCGCTGTCATTTACTGTCAGATTGTTCAGCTCCTTCGTTGCAACTCTTAACAATCTGAAATATGTGCTTTCACTGCAATTTAGCTCATCGATCACTTGCCATCTAGTCATCTTATCAATATAGACCATGCTTAAAATTGTTTGACTGTCTGTATTTTCAAGGCTATCAATCATGTTTTGAAGCTCTCTTTGTTTTCTTATAGCTTCAGCAGTCTTCTTCTCGATATCTTCAGCAGTTGCAATCAATTCTACGTAAACATCATCTTGTCGTCTTTTGTTACCCCCGGAGACTTTATCTGCTGTCCATTTAGGGCTAGAAAGCAACGAAGCCTCAATCTTATCTCGACGTCTGATTAAACTAGCGATATATAAATCTAAATTGCGTAAGTCTTTTAAAATTGCCTTAGCTTTGCTCACTGACTAGCTCCTTTTTGATATAATAGATTTGTCGAATTATTAACTAAGGAGTCAGCTGTGAGCTGGCTTTTTTGTGGAGAAAAGTTCCTCTCTTTCGTTTTTTATTTTGACACAGGCGCAGGATGTCAGTGTTAAAGCATTAGTAGCGCCTTGAATAATAGCAGATGACCGATAATCTGCGTTAGATTTCGTTTTTTTGGTCAAGGAGATTCTTATCACATCCTTCTGTATTTAATTTCGGTCTACACCTTGCGGACCTCTGACAATCCACAAGGCTGATAAAAGATTGAAGGTTTCTAGGGTAAGTTTAAGGACGATTCCAGGTCCTAACCCCACAGAGCCATTGCAGGCTCTTATGCGCTTGCGTGGGGTTATAAATCAATTAAATACTCTATGATTTTTACTACTAGACAACATCCAGCGAATATTAATAAAGCTAGAATAAAACAGAATAGTAGTAATAAGATTGCAGCTAAAAAAATCATTCAGTCATTCCTTTTGATCACCACTATTTCCAAATAATAAATAAATCATCATTTCTGATTGTGCTAGGCTTAACAAATCTCATTCCGTCACCTCAATAACTTCGTAGTTATCGTCATCAAATACATTAAAACCTGATTCTTCTAAAGCTTTTCTAGTGTGTCCAGCATTAAAAGATAAAGTATCAATTCCGTTAGAAAAGAACCAACATTCGCTACACTTATCAAAATTTAAGTAATTTTGGTTAGGGCTTAGTCGTTTATCTCTGACTTTGTACAGTTTTTCTTTCTCGACTGTGTATCCGTAAATAAGAGCGTTAACTAAATCTTTCTTAGTTTTCCCCCGCAGTTATAAAGAGTTTTCATTTCTTCGGTGTTACTAGCTTCATATTCCAATCCAAAACCCCAACCTTGCCTTGTAACATGGTAGAGTTGGTTAGGTAAGTTGTCGGGAAATTCTTTCTTCAATCCTTCCAACCACTCAGCCACAAACTGCGGAATTTCTGGTTTTTGCTGGTCTAGCAACTCTTCTTTTGATTTAGCTTTAACTGATGATGCTACCTCATCGCCATCAAGCGTTATGTAACAATGTTTGCAATCAAACTCATCTCGACCTATGCTAAAACCTCCTCGTTTAACTGGTAAGTATAATTCTTCGTTAATGTTCATTTTGTACCTCGCTTAATCTCTAAAACTACTAATAATAAAAGGTAAAAATAGTATTAGCAGTGTCAAAACAACTGCTGTGTTATCGTCCATCCTTATCTCCCATTCCCTGTCAACTCAGCAATCCGCTTTGTCTGTCTAGCTCTATCCTCGCTAGCACGCTTAAGCTGCTTTTGTGTTCTGCTTAGTTGTGTCCGCAGTCCGTTTATTTGCGGTTCGTAATGCTCACTGCTACAGTCGGATCCAAACACAAATCCCACTGCAAAAATGCAAGCAGCTAAAAGTATAAGTACAAAACCTGTTAAAAAGTCGTCTTTAGTCATGATCAGCCTCCGAATCCATTATTTGTTCGATAGATTTTAATATAGTATCACCTATCAAATTAGCGCCATCACATAGGCCTTTTTTATAATCATCACTTTTGTTTATAGATGCCTCTTTAATCATACTGATTATTTTTGGCATGGATAGCTGCAAAGCCTCATGTACTGCTGCAAGTGTATCAGTGTCTATCATTTTGTCACCTCTCCTCAATCTTATAAAAAGCATTGTGCTTGCCGTAATCGACAGTAAATACATTGCCTTTTTGCCACATGCGATAATAAGGACTGGCAAATTTATCTCTGTCTTTGATGTGGACCTTAATTGAGTCATAGGCTGCTTTTAGAGTCTTATAGTCACCTACAACTTCAGCGATTTTGCCGTTAATTTCCCAAGATAATCTAAAACTCATTATTCCACGCTTTCTAGTAATTCTGGGTTTTCGTGTATGTTACCGATAACTTCGCAGTCCTCGTTTCTTAACCACAAATCTGATCCGCGTCGTCTATTGTCAATTCGCCACATCCCTCCTCTAAATTGACGTACTTCAAAAAGTTCAAAATCGCTAGCAATTGTGTATTGTAATTTTACAATATCCCCATCAAAAATCTTAACGCCGTTTTTATCAAATAGGCCTGTGGATTGCATTAACACAGCTTCCTCGAAAGGGATATATCTACGGACATATTTTCTATAAAATGGGTATATTTTATCGTTAACATAATCTATTGCTTCTACTGTGCTCATAGCTTGTTTTTCTTTATCCCACACTCTAAATTTTGGTTTCATTCTTCCATCTCTCTCATAAAATATTCTGTCACTCGCTTATCATTAGCTAACTCTAGTTTTCTGATAAACTGCATCGCTTCTCTTTTTGTTGCAAACTCATGCTCTGTAAACAGGTTTTTGTCATAAACCATGTAAGTGGCTGTAATACCTTTGTTGTAAACTCTCGCAACGTGTTTTTTAGTAGTAGTCATGTGTCTCCAATCCATCAAGATAGCCTTGATTGACATAGTATGAGCCAATCAAAATAGCATCCGCTTCATCATCTTTTACTGTTTTTCCGAAATATTCGAGAGCTTTTTCTTTCGATTGTGCTTTCATCGCTTTTTTTGAGCGATCCTTATAACTAAATTTCCAGTGCTTGCGCCACGTCGATACATTAACAAACACGACGTTATCAGCTATCAAGCGTCCTAAGATGATACCAGTTACAATACCGATTTTAAGCATGGATTGCTGGTTAGGTCCCATAACCGAGTTTTTTTCGACTGCGATTGTACTAAAGTGGCAATCGTATTTTTTTAGTGCTCGTGACTGGATCAACCTTAATTGGCTAGCCATATATCGACCACGTTCAAAATAAGAGTCACTTTTGTGTTTTAAGACACCGCTCTGGATAAAGTCTGAGCCTTTAAATAAGGCCCAACCTGTTCCAGAAGTTGAAATGTCTAGCGATAATACCAAATTACTCATTCAAGAACCCCACGAATACCAAGGGTTTCAAAGATATTCCTCTTATTATCTTCGATAAACGAGAATACTTTTATGATTTCATCTGTGTCTTTCTTATGCTCTTTAGCAAAATATGAAGATGTTAGATTGATTTTAGTTTTTGGTTTAGCTTCGAGCACAAGGTCGTAAGCTGTTTCGAATAGTTCTCCATCTTCATCTAGTGACGGCTCATCGTCAATCTTTTTGAAATCACTAATAAAATCCCATTGCATAGTCAAACCACCAGAGATGGCAAAGATTCGGTTTACTCTATCTAAAATTAGCGCTGTTCCTGTTCCTGTAATTTTGATTTGTTCCATATTTTTCACCTTTTTTAAAATCCACACTCGCCCTAAAATTGTGTGTGAGCATTGGCAAGGACGAGTGTAGCAATTCTTCATATCATCAATCCTGTTAATTTGACGATATTTCAACTTTCCTTTCTCGCTCGGAAAATTTAAACTTGCAAAGGCCGAGCTTCACTTTGCAATAGGTTGTTAAAAAATCTCTACTCTTACAGACAGTTGGTTCTGTCTGCAATACTCGCATTTTCCGCAAGGCTTAGGTTTTTCTAGGCCTTTTTTGACGTCATCTAGTCGCTTGATGTTTTGAGCCAAGTTGTCTAACTCAGTTTGCATAGCATCTATATTTTGGATTCTGATGGCTCTTGTATCTGGTGGCGTTTCCTTGGTTACCGCGTAAATAATCGGCTCGAACGGTTTATTATACTTAGCTTCTAGCATGGTTTTGTAAGCAGCCATCTGCAAGATGTATCCGTAAGCCTCAAACCATCTGACACGCTCTTCTCCATTCCAGATTGTGTCGTCAATCGGCCCTTTTGTTGTTTTGATGTCTACAAAATAGCCACATTCAACATTCAGGCAGTCGATTTTACCCTTGAATTCAACCTCGCCAAGAAATCCTGTGATTGATGCCTCCTTTTCTCCTTGGTAGATAGCCATAAAGTTACTATCGCTTTTAAGTGCTTCAATCATCTGCTCAGCAACTAAGTAATCCTTTTTTAATTGACCTTTTGTTGCTCCTCTTGTCGAAATCATTTCAGAGCCGTTTTGGGCTTTGAATTCTTCGTGAGCTTCTTTACTCTCAAAGTAAGAGTGGACATAGTTCCCGACGAGCAGCGCAGTGTTATCTCTGGTATCTGTCCAATCACCTCGTAATTCAGCAAGCGCCCTTGCTTCGCACTCTTTAAAGCGCTTGTACTGACTAATAGACCAGTACCTGATAGCCGATTCCTTGCCATAGTATTCCTTTCCAAGTAAGTCGAGTTCCGCCATTACATTAAATCTCCAAGGTTATCAAAGAGGTTGCCTTCGCTAGCTAATACTTCGCCAGTTTCTTCATCAAAATCGGGGATTTCATCAGCCGGATAAGACGTATCTTCTAAAACCGTCTTATTTTCGTCTGTGAGCGTTTTTTCTTCTTCGTCATGTAAATCTTCGGTTACGTCTTTTAAATTGTTAGGAGTATCCTTATTTTCGTTCTGGTGACCAATTAGGTCGTCTAGACTGTTTGTTTCTTGCGGGGTGACATCTTTAACTTGTCTGTCGTTGTCATATTCGTTTTCTGTGGTACGGTTTACTGCATCTACAAACAAATCGTTGTCATCACTCGTATTAAAAAATTGCTTAGCTGCCCGATTAATAACTGTCCGTTTTGCCATTTCTTGCGGGAAGTTCTTTTGTACGTTACCGTTTTTTGACTGTGCCCAAGATTTATCAATTTCTTTTTTTGTCATGACTGTCAAAATCTTTTCACCGTCTTCTTTTTCGATGATGCAATAAGCCCCGACAATTTCGTTGTCCGCATTCATCCAATCAGTATCATGACTAACAAATACCTTACGACCGTTTTCATTTTTGATTTTAAAGTCGTCACCTTTGTAAATCACTTCTGCATAAATGTCTTTTACTTCAGGAAGTTGCTTAACAACTTTCATAGTGCCAAAGTACGAACGCGTCAACTTGACAGTGTTCCCATAAGGCACAAAGTAACATTGATTCTTGGCCGGGCTTAGACCTTGCGTTACCATATCAAAAAGTGCATTGTAGATGCTATCCTGGTCTTTATTCAATAGACCCCCATTTTTCAAAGCGTGGTACGCTGAGCTAAGCGCATTGCTTACGCTGTATTTTGGCGCAATCATCAGTCCGTCAGAATCTTTCATTTGATTGATTCGTGTCGCAACGTTTGATGTCACTTGTCTTTGGGTTAATTCATTCGCCATCTCTATTCACCTCCAAAAACCTGCTCAAACATTCCGTTTACCATACTTTTAACTTTTTGCTCTTTTGTTAACTCTGGAACATCCTCACCATCAATAAATTTTAGGTCATAAGATGCTTCGACAACTACAACATCACATCCAAACGTTTCGGCTAAGTTATCAATTTCGTCTTTTTGCATGTTGTAACATTCTTCTGGTAGAAATGATGCCGCCTGAATGATATTTGTAAACTCCGCATTATAAGCAAGCACTGCATCTCTATTTTTAAAACTCTTTAAAAAACTTCCGTCTTTAGTTTTTCTTAGCACTACAATTTTTTCTTTGATGTTCATATCATTTCCTCTTTCTGTGTCTTAACTGCCAATTTTCGGCATTTAATCTTCTGTTTTCGTTTGCTAACTGGACAACCCTATTTTGTAACTTGTCTATCTCTTGTCCTAGCAAAGCTTGGACCTCAAAGTAGTTACTCTCCCAGTCTTCGCTAAATTTAAAATCATCGAACTTGCTCATACAATCCCTCAATGGCCGCATGTATGTCTGTTTGACATGCGCCAAGATAGGTAAAACCCGCTGCCAAAAAGATTTCTTGCGTAGTTAATATTCCACCGAGTTCATCAACTGCCTGATCAAGGTATATGCTGAACGTTTCAAGTTCTTGTTTAGCTCTTAATTTTGCTTTTTCCGCTTGTTCTGGTGTCATATTTCCTCCTAAATCGCATATTTCTTGCGCAATTGCCGCAATAGTGTCACGTACTGTGATTTATCAACTAGCCCAAAATCAAGTAGCTTCTCACGCTCTTGATGGCTTGCTCGGTACCAGATAAGCGTCTCTCTATATTGCTTTGTCATGTCAATTACCTCTCGCGATAAATTTTCATAGCTTCTATCGTTGGAATGCCAAGGCCAAATGCGTATAAATTGATAGGGTTTAATACAGGCTTAACACCGTTTACCTCTTTTCCTTTTTGGCAATACTCGACAAATTTGTTAAAGGTCTCTATGCTAGCTTGTTTACCATACATTTTTTTAAGCAGGACATTAAACCCGCTAAAAATCTCCTGATCCATCCAATACCTCGCTTGGTTTTACTTTTAAATCATCGTACGTCGGATCTCGATATTCTGGATTGGACCAGCTAGGGACGTTGGAATTCGTTACACTCCGTTGTTTTTTACTATCTTCAAACCGTTGCAACCTGTCTCTGACCTTTTCTACTGTCGTATCTCCAGATTTATACCAATCAACTAAAATTTTGTTGATATACTTCCAGCTGATTTTGTTGTTTTCTACCGCTTCTCTTAAGGCAAGGTTGACAACTTCAATTGGCATGTTATCTTCGTGAATCCACTTTTGAATATCTTCGATTTCAAATGGGGACACCATTCGTCCAAAAGTTAACTGGAAATTTTCAAAAAGCTTTTTTTCGTCCATAGCTCCTCCTGCTGTTGATGATGATGCTTATTGTCTGTTAGTATTTATTGTTATTTAGTATTTATTTATAAGTTAGTATTTATTAGTTGGCTAATTTGTTGATTAGCAAATTGCACATTAGCAAATTAGGTATTAGCAATTTTTTCTAGTTCTAAGTCTTGTTCTGCCTTCAAAGCATTGAACGCCTCGTCGCTTATTTTTCTGTCAGAACAGAATCTATAGGTTTCGGTACCATATCGCCCGCCAAATGATTTTCTATAAGTTCTGATATACTTGGCATTCTCTAACGCTTTCAACTGGCTTCTGATTGCAGATTCGCTATCCTTACAACGTCTAGCGAGTTCTTCAGGATAGACTCTCCATTCGTCTGCATTACTCAAAATGGTTAGCAGCAGTCCTTTTTCCTTATTGAAAAGTTCTTTGTCCTGAATAAATTCATTGCTAACAGCTGTGTAACTACCTGTTAATGTCTTGAAAAATGTACTGCATTAGCTGACAACCCCTCCTCTTGCACGCTTCTCACTCCATCCTTTGCTGTTTTTTAAAGCTACTTCCCTAAATATTTTCCGCTTATTCTCTGGCGAATTGTGTTTTTTAATGACTTCGTGTTGAATCCTAGTGATGATTGCTAAGATGATAGTTGATGTAAGTAGTAAAATCTCTAATTTGTTCATTTTGCACTCCCCAGCGCTTATTGTTTCATTAAGTGTTTAATGTCGTTAATATCAGCAAGACAGTACATTTTGTCTTTGCCGTTTTTAAAAGATTTAAGCCCATAGCTTTCCATGCGTTTTATAGTTTGCCATGAGTAGCCGTATTCAGTGACGAGCGTTGTTTGATTGACCCACTGATTCGCTAAATCTTTTTCCTGTATGAGTTTCTTAAACTCATCAAAAAGCTCTTCTGCTATCTGCTTTTTTAGTAAATCGTAAGTAAGTTGTGATTGCATAGATTTATCACCCCTTTCGTGGTATAATCTAAGTAAATAGTATTCTTTAGAGTCCGATTCCCGTCGGACTTTTTTGGCATTCTCCTACCGTGATATAATAAAGCTATCATTACAGAAAGGAGGATGAGTTATGAACTGGAATCAAATCATCGTGACTTTTTTAACTGCCTGTGTGCCTGCTTTGATTGCTTATTTAACCAGTTATTTTCAAACTAAGGCTAAGTTAAGAGAATTAAAAGTCCAACACGAACATGAAATTGAACTGTTAAAGCTTCAACAAGCTAACAAGCAAGACGATTTACAAAATAAATTGATGTTTGACGCTCTGGCCCAAATTAATCTTGCTGAAACTATGAAAGAACCTGTTCAGCAAATGATGGCAAGTCAGCTAAAACAAGCTTTCGAACAGCAGCGCAAAAATTAACTATCCTGACCGATATCTTCTTCTGAGGGTGTCGGTATTTGTTTGGCAATAATCTCAATGGCAATTTTTATGCCAGTTAAGAAACCTTTTCCATAGTCAGAGCCTAAAAATTCTAAGATATTTTCAGTAATCAATCGTTTGAGGTTTTCTTCCATATTTTCTCCCTTCGTTAAATCAGTTCCATTTCGGGAACATCTGTGTCAAAAAAAATTGTTATTTTTTCTATCGGTAATCCCAGAACCAAAGTAATTCGAGCTAATTCGTCAGCACCGATGGAAATAATGCCATTCTCACGTTTTGCATATGGCGTGCGGGTTTTCCAACCCAATCGATGTGCCATTTCATCTTGTGTCATGCCATTTGCAATGCGCTCGGCTTTCAATCGTTTCAGATTAATTGTCATTCTGTAACCTCCTTTACATTTTTTGTTCCCGTTTTGGAACGATTTTATTATAACTCTTGTTGTTCCAAACTGTCAACCCTTTTTACAAAAAAATATCGGAAAAAATATTTTTTGTGTTTCCGTTGTATATTTTTGGGAACGGTGTTATAATTAAAATAACAAATTAAAGGATAGACAAATATGAGAACTAATGACGAAATTATCTCACTTATTCAAGAAAAAGTAGATGAAAAGGGAATCTCGATGAGCGAGCTAGCTAGACGTGTTGGCATTGCAAAGTCAACTATGTCGAGGTACTTTAACAAAACTAGGGAATTTCCGCTTAATAGAGCCAATGACTTTTCTAGAGTATTAAACATCACTCCTGAATTTCTTTTAGGAATTCAAAAAGAAGCTGTTAAGGAAACTCCTGAAATCGTTTCTATCTACAACCAACTAGAACAACCTAGACAAGAAAAAGTCCTCAGCTTCGCTAACGAACAATTAGAAGAACAAAGTAAAGTTGTTTCTATGTTCGATAAAAAGCTTGAAGAAGAGGATTATATCAATGATTATGTCGAGGGTCTTGTTGCGGCAGGTAACGGTACTTTTCAAGAAGACAACCTACATATGGAAGTTAGATTGCGTGCTAGTGATGTTCCTGAAGAATATGATACTATTGCAAAAGTAGCCGGTGATTCAATGGAACCACTTATTCAAGACAACGATTTGCTATTCATCAAGGTATCTAGCCAAGTCGATATGAATAATATAGGGATATTCCAAGTCAATGGTAAAAACTTTGTAAAAAAACTCAAGCGTGATTATGATGGCGCTTGGTACTTGCAAAGTTTAAATAAAAGCTATGAGGAAATCTATCTTTCAAAGGATAACGACATCCGCACAATCGGTGAAGTTGTGGATATTTATAGGGAATATTAAAGGAGACTGTTATGGAAAAAGTCATATTCCAAGATAACTTTATCTTAATGGGAACAAATTATCATGAAAAAGAAGCTAATAAAGTTATGGCTGAAATTGGTAAGAAATCACCATACTGGGATAAGGATAAAGATTTTATTTCTGACTACATAAAATCAAACTTCAAGGATATCTACAAGTATTACGGGGTCTCAACAAAAGATGTAGAGATTGTCAGAGAACCTCTTAATCGTCACGATCCAAATGCCATAAAAGTCATGGTAAACAAAACTTTTGTTGGCTACTTTCCAGCAGACTTAGCTAAACGATTAACCCCTTATGTAAAAAAATCTAGTCATTACCAAATGGAAGCAACGCTTACTGGTCGTGGTGGACAATACAAAACACTCAAAAACGATTTAAAAACCGTGGTTACTAAAAAGAAAGATATAACTTATAAGTTACGATTGACTATTTTAAAAGTAGATAGAGTATCAAAAAGTAAAAATGCTGGATTATTAGAGTCGATAGCATCTTGGTTTCTCAACTAACAAAAAGCCCCACGCTCAAATTTGGCGAGGAGAGCGTGAGGCAATATGCAATCAATAAGAAGTAAGCTTTAAATAGCTCATTTTCTTATACTCTGAATTATATCACACAAAGGAGGTGATGCCAATATCCTATCTCAAAATCAGCACTCCCTAGCGCGAAGAGAGAGGAAAAAACAATGATTGAAAAATACACTAAAAAAGATGGCACAACTGCCTATCGTTTAAGAGCATATCTCGGGGTTGATCCCATGACTGGTAAACAAGTCAGGACAACTAGACAAGGTTTTAAAACAGAAAGAGAAGCTAAAAGAACAGAGTTAAAACTTATCGATGATTTTCAGCGTCAAGGCGCTTGGAAAAGTAATGATAAAACTACATTTAATGATGTAGCCAAACTGTGGTTTGAGCAGTACCAAAATACAGTCAAACCGTCAACATTTCTGGTTAACCAAAACTACTATAAAACAATTTTAAAGCCACATTTAGGACAACTGCAAATGACAAAGATAACTGTCATGATTTGTCAAAAATTTGTGAATTGCCTGTCTCGATATAGCGGTTATACGCTTTATCTAAGTTTAGCAAACAGAATTTTTAAATTTGCTGTCAACTTAGGTATTATTGAGAATAACCCTATGAGCAAGACATTGAGATCAAAGTGTACTTACAAAAACGTGGATACACTCACTAAAAAATATTACACAAAAGAGGAATTGAATACTTTCTTGAAGATTGTGGAAGCCGAAGAAAGTCTAGAGATGCGTCTGATTTATAGATTGCTGAGTTATGGCGGTTTTAGAATTGGTGAATTAATGGCTTTAAAAGATACCGACTTTGATTTTCGTAACAATATTATCAGCATTACAAAAACCATTGCTTATACAAAAGAAGGATGGGCTGTACAATCTCCTAAAACCAAAAAAAGCAATCGCACTATATCAATGGACGCTGAGACCATGTCGTTAGCCAAATTATATATTAAGCAAAGTATCAAACCTTTATACGGATCGTTTAAATTGTTTAATTTTGCTTGCGACACTGTGAGAAAAAGACTGGACAGATTTATATTGAAGCATGGATTAAAAAGGATTACTCCCCACGGGTTTAGGCATACCCACGCTTCGTTGTTGTTTGAGGCTGGGATTCCCGCTAAGATTGCACAAGAACGGTTAGGTCACGCTAAAATAGCAATCACGATGGATTTATATACTCACTTGTCCAAAAAATCAAAGGATAATGTTGCTGATAAATTGGCTGAACTTGTCGCTATTTAACACAAACGTAGCGGAAAACGTAGTAAGCCAGGTTTTAGACTTTAAAAAAGCCTTGATATCAATGGTTCTGAGAGGTAACCTTATATTATAACAGAAATTTCTGAGAACTAGTTGCCCCAAACTTTGCGAATTTTGGTATAATAGATAAGTATTGAGAATTTTTCAGAAAAACCTTGAGAAGGCTTTTATTATCAAGGTTTGATGCAACTCTCTACTCAGCTAATCATGAAAAAGGAGGGCTTGTCATGAAACAAATGTTTCTTTCATCGGCAATTGAATTCAAAGAAATAGAAACATTCGAGCCAGGGGCTTGGATTAAATTGGTCAACCCTTCCCAGGAAGAATCAATGGAAATTGCCGATCACTTTAACATTGATATTTCTGACTTGCGCGCCCCTTTGGACGTGGAAGAAACCTCACGTATTGCTGTAGAAGACGATTACACCTTGATTATCGTTGACGTTCCAATCTATGAAGAACGGAACAACAAGAGCTATTACATTACCATGCCTTTGGGCATTATTGTCACGGAAAATGCCGTTATCACAACCTGTCTGCATGACCTGACCCTTTTCGACCATTTTCATAATCGTCGGGTCAAGAACTTTTATACCTTCATGAAGACACGTTTTGTGTTTCAAATGTTGTATCGCAATGCCGAGCTCTTTCTAACCGCCTTGAGAACCATTGATCGTCAAAGCGAACGTTTGGAAGCTCAGCTTGAAGCAGCTACCCGAAACGAAGAACTCATCGACATGATGGAACTTGAAAAATCCATCGTCTATTTAAAGGCTTCCTTGAAATTCAACGAACGTATTGTTAAAAAATTATCCAGTTCAACCAGCTCCCTCAAAAAATACATTGAGGACGAGGATTTGCTAGAGGATACCCTCATCGAAACCCAACAGGCGATTGAAATGGCGGGTATTTATGAAAACGTCTTGAATGCCATGACCGAAACCACTGCTTCCATCATCAACAACAACCAGAACACCATTATGAAAACCTTGGCCTTAATGACTATGGCACTAGATATTCCAACTGTTATCTTCTCTGCTTACGGTATGAACTTCCAGAACAACTGGTTACCATTAAATGGCTTAGAACACGCTTTTTGGTATATCACCTTGATTGCCATGCTGCTAAGTTCCTGCGTTGTGATTTACTTTATTAGAAAAAAATGGTTCTGAGCCTGCTAACCTACAAGCCAATGCTACCAAGTACCTCATCACCCAAGCTCACTTGCCATCTAACCGATATTACTGACTGAGCTTAACCGCCTTATAAAAGAAGGGATTCCTATGGATTTACAACAACTGACTAAGAAAAACCAAGAATTTATCCACATTGCCACCAATAAACTCATTCAAGATGGCAAGTCTGATGAAGATATTAAACTGATTCTCGAAGAAGCCATTCCAACTATTCTCGAAAACCAGAAAAAAGGAGTCACCGCTCGAAATCTATTAGGCACTCCGACCGCTTGGGCAGCTTCCTTTAGCCAAGACCCTAACCAAAAACAAACTGCAGAAACTGACAAAAACACCAACCCTTGGTTGATGTGGCTCGATACCTCTTTATTGTTTATTGGGGTGGTTGCTCTGCTAAATGGCATTATGACCTTCTTCAACACAAACGCTACAGTTACAGGATTGATGTCGTTATTAGCACTAGGTTTTGGTGGAGGAGCGTCCATGTACGCTACCTATTATTTTATCTATCGCCATCTCGGGAAAGACAAGAGCCTTCGTCCAAGTTGGTTCAAAATCATTGCAGCCCTATCGCTAGCTATGTTAGTTTGGATTGCCTTGTACTCTGCAACTGCCTTTTTACCAACTTTCCTGAACCCACAGTTACCTCCTCTTGCCTTACTCATTATTGGTGGAGCTGCTTTAGCATTGCGCTATTACCTCCAACGCAAATACAATATTCAAAACGCAATGACACCCGTCAACAAATGATGTCATACTCATCCTTGCTTAGTTAGCAAGGATTTTTGTTTACATCTTATCACTATCGACTCTACCTAAAAACGAAATAAAACAGTCCTTTCTTTAGCGCTATGATTTTTTAATTAAGTCCCACAAAAACTAGTTCCACCAGATCGTTTTTCATTTTCAGACAAAGCCCAACCAGTACCTTTGACACTTATTTGTTACAGTCTCTGAGACGACGACAGTCTTCTACAGGCTTAAACTATTTTCAGCTGACTAAAAAACAGCCCAAAATAGACTGCTCAAAACCTAGACAAACTCTGTTTTTAGAAGCCACAATGAAAATAATTTAATGATCATGATGTCAACTAACACTTAAAGCGCTTATGTTATTGGATTTCAGGAGCTGTTCTTTTTTAGAAGAGAAAAAAAAGATTGAAGAAAATTGTCCTAACTGGACTTTTTCTTCAATCTGCAGCCCGAAATAGACTGCTTGTTTAGTCTTCGTTTACGTAAGGCATAAGTGCCATAACGCGAGCACGTTTGATTGCTGTTGTTACTTTACGTTGGTTTTTAGCTGAAGTTCCTGTTACACGACGAGGAAGAATTTTCCCACGTTCTGAAACGAAACGGCTAAGAAGCTCAGTATCTTTGTAATCAACATATTCAATTTTGTTAGCTGCGATGAAGTCAACTTTTTTACGGCGTTTGAATCCGCCACGACGTTGTTGAGCCATGTGTTTTCTCCTTTATATTTTTCAAGATATAAATTCGCCAGAGGTCACAGTAGGAAAGCTTACCCTAAAACCATCAGCAAATCCATTTAATTCAATGTATTCGTTCAACCCATTCTGACTAGAATGGAAGATCGTCATCTGAAATATCCATCGGGTTTGAATTACCAAATGGACTGTCATCTCTTCCAAAGTTAGGTGTTTGTTGTGCAGGTGCTGAGTAACTGTTTGATGATGGGGCATTGTTGTTAAAACCACCATTAAATGATCCAGTTGAGCCACCTTCACGTGTAGCACGACTTTCCAACATTTGGAAATTATCTGCAACAACTTCTGTCACATAGACACGTTGCCCTTGTTGGTTTTCGTAATTACGGGTCTGAATACGACCTGTAATTCCGATTAAGGCACCTTTTTTAGCCCAGTTTGCTAAGTTTTCAGCTGGCTGACGCCAGATAACACAGCTAATGAAATCTGCCTCGCGCTCACCATTTTGGCTTTTAAAGTTACGGTTAACAGCAAGTGTGAAGGTAGCCACAGCTACTTGACTTGGCGTGTAACGAAGTTCTGCATCCTTGGTCATGCGACCAACTAGTACTACATTGTTAATCATAAACTACCCTCTTAGTTGGAATTAAGCGTCAAGTTTAACGATCATGTGACGAAGAATGTCACCATTGATTTTTGAAAGACGGTCAAACTCGTTAAGAGCTACTGCGTCAGTCGCTTCAAGGTTAACGATGTGGTAAAGTCCTTCACGGAAATCGTTGATTTCGTATGCAAGACGACGTTTTTCCCAATCTTTTGATTCAACAACAGTCGCACCGTTGTCAGTCAAGATAGAATCAAAGCGTGCTACCAAAGCGTTTTTAGCTTCTTCTTCAATGTTTGGACGAATAATATAAAGAATTTCGTATTTAGCCATTGATGTTTTCCTCCTTTTGGTCTAATGACTCGCTACCCTTGTAACGAGTAAGTGAGGGATGCTCACAGATTACTAGTATACCTGAAACTGACTTTAAAATCAAGGAAAATTTATTTTTTCGTGCAAAAAAGATACCCACTGCACACCATGGGTATCTTATGATTATTTTTTTAGTGATAATCTCCCTTCTACAATCATTTCATAAGGAGTTGTATGAATCGTTCCTCTAAAGAGGAGATATAATTTTGATGTTTAATGCGCAATCTCCTTTCTATTAATTAAATGAAATGGTTTTTAAAAGGATGTCTTGTTCTTGATTTTCGTTCTTATGTTTGGTTTTTGTTTTCTAGTTATTTACGACTTTTACATTGGATTCACTCCTTAACCTATTTTCTGCAATAGGCTAAAATGTCTCCGTTTTTGTATCTTGCGATGTGCATAAGACCTCCCTATTTTGAAATGCAGTATTCCCTGAGTGACAATAATAACACATTAAAATAAGTACATCTTTCACACTGAGTGACAATAACAATATCAAGGATGACTAGTGACAAGTTAACTAGTCTCCATTTTTATAGCGTCCTTTATTGAATCTTAGCATGACATAGGTCCTTTCAATATTGGAGATTTTTCAAACTTATACTGTTTAGAGCGCTCCTTTGGCCAAATCGGAAATCTCGATAAGTTTTAGCATGTGATCACATTATCAATTCATTGTAAAATCGGTTTTGCCTACCGTTTGTTGGAGTTCTTAGTCTCCATTTTTATACCGTGCGACATGTCCGTTCATCATAAGAATACCTCCTATAATTAGTTGCCACTTGTCATCCTTCTTTATAGTTCTATTATAATGTAAGCGTTTGCTGAAGTCAAATTTTTAGTCTTTCCTTTTACTATTTTGAAACTAAAAGATAGGTTCATTTTGCTATTAATTATCCAAAAATGTGCTCATCAATTAAAAAAGACTTAGCACTTAATCAACAGCTAAATCCTAGTAGGAAAACTATGGTAAGGGGCACAGCCTTGCTGCTATTTTTGTTTAAACACCTAAGAAATATGTGAAGAAAGAAAAGGAGATAAACAATTTTATCCAGAGAGCAAAGTATAAGATAAAGGCGAGGATAAAAAGATTGAGTTTTCTAAAAAGAATAGCAATGAAGGCACAAAGAACACCCAAACTTGGGAAAACTTTTGTCATAATGAGCCACTCTAACTGAAGCCCGTCCAAAGAAGCATCAAAGGGATAAAGATAATTAAGAAACAGAACCAGAATCATAAAAGCAAAAAATAACCATGAATACTGATCGATAAAATTCTTCATCTTTATGAACATACACCCCCTTGCTTAAAGCTTATCCATACCTCTTTATTAACATCATTTGGTTTATATTGCTGTTTAAATGAGATAATCCTAATCTTATTATAATCCATTGATTCTTATTTTGCAAACCATTGAGAACATTTTCCCTTATTTTTTTGAAAGCCTATGTTACAATAACAACATGATTAATTTAAAGGACTACGGTATTGACATGTGGGACGACAAAACTATTGCTTCTTTTCGTCGTACCCTCTTGAACTGGTATGATCAGGAAAAGCGCGACCTGCCTTGGCGCCGCACTAAAAACCCTTATCATATTTGGGTTTCAGAAATTATGCTTCAACAAACCCAAGTGGTAACAGTCATCCCTTATTATGAACGCTTTTTAAAATGGTTTCCAACTATCGACAAATTAGCTAAAGCAGATGAAGAACGCTTGCTCAAAGCTTGGGAAGGATTAGGCTATTACTCGCGCGTACGTAACATGCAAAAAGCTGCTCAGCAAATCATGGTTGATTTTGATGGGGTCTTTCCGTCTTCTCACCAGGACATTTCTAAGTTAAAGGGAATTGGCCCTTACACTGCTGGAGCGATTGCTAGTATCGCCTTTGACCTGCCTGAACCTGCCGTTGACGGTAATGTTATGCGGGTTATGGCTCGTCTATTTGAAGTTAATTATGATATTGGTGATCCTAAGAACCGAAAAATTTTTCAAGCATTGATGGAAGTATTAATTGATCCTGACCGACCTGGGGATTTCAATCAGGCCTTGATGGATTTGGGGACAGATATCGAATCCGCTAAAAATCCTAGACCAGATGAGTCTCCTATTCGTTTTTTCTGCGCTGCTTATTTGCATGGCACCTATGACAAGTACCCCATCAAGGAACCCAAAAAGAAACCTCGCCCTATTGAGGTTCAAGCTTTTGTCATTGAAAATACCGAAGGGGCTTTGCTGCTAGAGAAAAATACCCAGGGGCGCTTACTTGGTGGTTTTTGGTCATTTCCAATTATGGAAACCAGCTTTATCAGCCAGCAGTTAGATCTTTTTGAAGACAAGGCTCAAGTCCTAGAAAGAGTGTCACAAATCAGTGAGTTCGAGAAAAGTTATGCACTCAAGCCCAAATGGACAGAGCGTGTCTTTCCTATGGTCAAACACACCTTTAGCCATCAAAAATGGACTATTGCTTTAACAGAAGGCCTTATTGCCCAACAACAGCTACCTAAAGAAAAAGAATTAGCTTGGGTCAAGCTAGAAGATATGACTAATTACCCTATGGCAACACCACAAAAGAAAATGCTAGATGCCTATTTAAAAGGAAAAGGGAGTGGTTATTCCAGTTAAAAACTATCGGCGAGCCCTTCCTTTTTAGCTTTTGTTCATCAAAAATAAAAAAGAACTGAAAAGTCAGAGTTAGGACTGCCCTTTCAGTTCTTTATTTTTAACTTAATTCAGCAACAATAGCTTTAATTTGGTCTTTGGTATGAACGCCTGCTACTTGCTTCACCACTTCACCATCTTTTTTAAAGAGCAGGGTTGGGATAGACATAATCCCAAATTGTTGCGCAGTATTAGGATTTTCATCCACATCCAATTTCACAATTTTAAGCTCATCTTCATCCAACTCCTGGGCTAATTGATCAAGAATTGGGGCTTGCATCAAACAAGGACCACACCAAGTTGCCCAAAAGTCAACCAAAACTAATCCTTCCTTTGTTTCTGATTCAAAGGTTGCATCTGTTACGATATGTGCCATACGTGTTTCTCCGTTCTTCTAGTTTATAAGTTTATTTTAGGGGAAATAAGGCTAGAATGCAAGAATCTGCTACGAATCAACTCTTTTTTAATTTAAAAAGTAATTAGTCTCCTTATTTTTTATCATTTTTCTTTAGAAAATGCTAAGCGTAGTCCATTTAAGACAAGGCTGCTTACTTTTGTTATAATGACACTAGTTAGTATTTCAATAAGCAAAGGAGCAAACGATGGAAAAGTATGATCTTATTGTGATCGGATTCGGTAAGGCAGGAAAAACGTTAGCAGGCAAGATGGCAGCACTTGGAAAACGAGTAGCCTTAATTGAGCAAAATGAGCGTATGTATGGCGGTACCTGCATTAATATTGGCTGTATTCCGACCAAATCCTTAATTATGGCCGCTGAAAGTAATTCGACTTTCGAGCAAGCAATGGAGCATAAGGATACCGTTGTTAGTCGGCTTCGTCAGAAAAACGCTAAAGCCCTAACAAGTTCTGGTGCGGTCCTTTATAATGGTAAAGGCAGTTTTTTATCCAATAAAAGGGTTCAGGTTGAGGCAGGCAACGACCGTATTGTATTAGAAGGTGAGACCATTGTCATCAATACAGGTGCGGTATCCAATCAATTCCCTATTCCTGGTTTAGCTGATAGTCGTCATGTGGTGGACAGCACCGCTATTCTTTCCCTTAAAGAACAGCCCAAGAGGTTAGCTATTATCGGTGGGGGCAATATTGGCTTAGAATTTGCCAGTCTTTATGCGAAACTTGGTAGTCAAGTCGTCGTCTATGAAGCTGCCCCAGCCATTTTAGGACGGTATGAGCCCACCGTGGCGCAACTGGCAAAAAGTTATCTTGAAGAAGATGGTGTCACCTTCCACCTCTCTGCATCCGTTGAAGAAATTAGCAATGATGAGGCTGGTCAAGTTCTTGTTAAAGCTAATGGAGAAACCAAGGCCTTTGATGTATTGCTCTATGCTATGGGACGCAAGCCCGCTACCGAAAAACTTGGGTTAGAACATACAGATATTGACATAACAGAGCGGGGAGCTATTAAGGTTAACGACTACTGTCAAACAAGTGTTGACGGGGTTTATGCTGTGGGTGACGTGACTGGCGGTCCTCAATTTACCTATACATCTCTTGATGATTTCCGAATTGTCTTTGGGCAACTGACAGGAAGCAGTACCTACAACCATCAAGAACGCGGATTTCTGCCAACAACGACCTTTATCGAACCGCCGTTATCTCAAATCGGCTTGACTGAACAAGAAGTCCAAGAAAAAGGACTTCCTTACAAGGCCAATGAACTCTTGGTAGCTAATATGCCGCGGGCTCATGTCAATAACGATCTTCGAGGAATCTTTAAAGTCCTTATTAATACAGACACCAAAGAGATTCTAGGAGCCACCTTACTAGGGGCACAATCCCAAGAATACATCAATCTTATCAAGATGGCTATGGACAACCATATCCCTTATACTTACTTGAAAAATCAGATTTTCACTCATCCATCAATGGCAGAAAATCTTAATGATGTCTTTAACATCTAACTCACTACACCTCACGATGTCATAAGAAAAACAAGTTTGTCTTTGCTGAGAATATCAGTCGGGACAAACTTGTTTTTGATGGAGTATGTTAAAAATAGTATTAACCTAAATTGGCAATAGTACACCCTGATCCACCTGCATTTTGTGGAGCATAGCCAAAGCTTTTGACATGCTTGTTTCGTCTGAGGTATTTGGTAACGGCTTCACGAATCACACCAGTCCCAATACCGTGAATAATATCTACTTGGCTCATATTGTTTAATAGTGCTTGATCGATAAAGCTGTCAAGTTCTTGCATAGCCTCCTCATAACGTTTCCCACGCAAATCCAGACGAGCACGTGGTCCAGTGCCGGCAGTCGCTTTTTTAACCACCTTGACTGGCTTTTTCTTAGGCTTTTGTGCTTCTTCAACAACCTTAACAAGGCTGAATTCGTCTTCACTGAGAGTCATTTTAATGAGACCGATTTGGGATTCCCATCTCTTGTCCTTGAGTTCTTTAACCAAGGTTCCGCGTTGCCCGTAGGCCGTTACAATAATGTCATCTCCTACACGAGGAGCTCGTAATTGTTTGGCTTTTTTCAAAACCTTGTTTTGCGCTAAATCTCTTTCTGGGACGAGTTGTTTGAGTTGTCCCTTGGCTTCAATAACTTCATGAGGTTTGAGCGCAGCCTTATCATGCAATCGGCTTAGGATACTGTCACTTTCTGCCAAGGCCATATCAACAATTTCCCGAGCTTCAAGCCTTGCTTTTTCAATTTCCTTGTCTTTGGCCTGTGAAAAATCATGGTACAGCTTTTTAACCGCACGGTTGAATTTGAGGTTGTCTTGCTCTACTTCTTTGATGTGGTCCAGACGCTTACGACTTTCCAAGGTTTGTTTTTCCAGCTGTTCAATAATGCGGTTGACATCACTATCAGTATCTGTCATGCTTTGAGCTTCATTGACGATGTGTTCTGCTAAACCAAGTCGTCTAGCAATTTCAAAAGCGTTTGATCGGCCAGGTACCCCTTGCATAAAGCGGTAAGTTGGTTTTAAGCTGATGCTGTCAAACTCCATGCTGGCATTTTCCACGTAGGGTGTTTCAATACCATAAGCCTTTAATTCTGGATAATGCGTGGTTGCCATGGTTTTAATATTGGTCAAACGTAATTGTTCCAGAATGGCCATAGCTAAACTAGCCCCTTCTTGGGGATCCGTGCCTGCCCCCAATTCGTCAAAGAGCACCAAACTTTCTGTGTCAGCCTGATTCAAAATAGCCACAATATGCGTCATGTGACTGGAGAAGGTTGACAAGCTCTGCTCAATCGACTGCTCATCTCCGATGTCCGCAAAAATACCATTAAAAACAGCCACCTTGGAACCTTTGTCAGCCAAAATAGGAAGTCCAGATTGTGCCATTAACTGTGCTAAACCAAGTGTTTTCAACATAATGGTCTTCCCACCTGTATTAGGACCTGTAATGACAATAACAGCTAAGTCTTTAGAAAAATGCAAATCGTTGGCAACAGGATTTTGCAAAAGAGGGTGGCGCACATTTAACAACTGTAAACTTTTGTCATCTGAAATGGTTGGAACCGTTGCCTTTTTGTCTTGCAGATAAAGGTACTTAGCCCGAACAAAATCCAAATGCCCCAACAACCAAGCATTATTTGCAAGAGCCCGACTGTGAGGACGAAGCATGTCTGATAATTCTTGAAGGACACGCGCCACCTCATAGCGCTCAGCTGCCTGCAACTGTGTCAATTCTTCATTCAGCTGCACAAGGGCTCTTGGTTCAATATAGACTGTATTACCAGAAGCTGACATATCGTGAACCACTCCAGCCACCTTATTACGAAAAGTGTTTTTGACAGGTAAGACGCTGCGTCCATTTCGACTAGCAATCAAACTTTCTGACAAATAGTCAGCCTGTTTTTTGAGGATCTCCTGTAACACTTGACGACTGGCATGCTCTTTATCTGAAATACTGCGGCGAATCTTTTCTAATTCTGGGCTAGCAAAACTTTCCACAAAACCGCTATCATTAATCGCCTGAAGGCCGCCTTGGAGGTTAGGAAAGAGCTCTAACTTCTCAAATAAAAGCTTTAGAGCCCTGAGTTCAACATTTTCTAACTCAGTGTAAAAACGGCTAGCTTCAGCTGATACCTGCAGCAATTTTTTGACCGCCAACAATTCAGTAATGTTTAAATCGGCTTCTAATTCCAGACGTCGCATGCTAACCGAAATATCTGATAGGCTTCCTAAAGCAAAGCTATGCTGCTCCACAAAAATAGCAGCCATCTCCTCGATCTCTAAGAAAGAATGTTTGATTTTGTCATGATTGGTTAAGGGCTCCAGTTGGTCCAACTCACGGCTACCTTGCTCTGTTTGCAAGTAAGTCCGAAAGTGTTCCTTAACCTTGTCAAAGTCTAACTGTTCTAAAATCTTTTTATCCATAACAGTATTATACCTAAAATTGCTTAAAATGGGGTAAGAAAGTCATCTTCTAACAGCTGGCTTATCCAGCTCAGCCATTCTGCCAAACCCCTAGCCCTAGCCCAACAAAAAAAGAACCTGTGGGCTATCCCCTTACAGATTCTATTCGGTCATAATGAGCAACTTTCTTTTAGACGATTGCTTGAACCCAAAGTTTGTGAATAACCGTCGTAAACGGAGGAAGCTGTTCAATCAGTAAACGACTGAGCGAACTAGCATGCAAGTGATTTTGAATAAAGGGCATAGGTACCGTTGCCAAAATAGATAACACCATACTCATAAAAAGAAGAGATACCAAAAGAGCACCCCCCCCACTGATAACCTTTGTCCACTGGTTGTCAAAATAATCAATAGGGAAAAGGTGAACCAAAACCCCAATGAGACGAATCAAGGCATAGGTCACTAAAAAGAGAGCAAAAAAGGCAATACCTGCATAATAAACCTTGCTGAGGTCAAATATATCAACCCCTTTAAAGAAGAAAGTCGTAGCCCCTTCGGCTGGATTAGAATAAGGCACCCAGAGGGTAATCTTGTGGGCCAATCCTACATAGAAATGGTGAGCCACAAGCAGCGAAAACAAGGCGCCAAGGGTATAAAAAGATTGCAGAATAATGCCTCTATTGTAACCAATATAGACATTCCAAACCAAAACAAGCATAATCAGTAATGATAACATGGCTAAACCTCATTCACATCTACTTGATTAGCCTTTTCTTGAAGGCCTGCTAAGGCTTTTTGGCGTAGTTCTAAGATTTCAGCCTCAATTTTTTCAATTTCAATTTCTCGACTTAACTGTGTGGATAAGGTATTAATGGCCATTAAAATAGCGACCGTCTCATCATCTGCTTCTGGCAGGTGTTCTCTGATGGTTTCATATTTTTCCTTAGCCACACGTTCCACTTCCTCCATAAAAAGGTTGTCTTTGTCCGTGGTCAATGTTAGTGTTTTTTCACCAAAGGTGAATTTGTAACGATTAATACTTTTCATAGGGTCACCTCTTTAGCATTATACCGTAAAATCAGGCATTCGTAAAATGTTGATAAGGCTTTTTGATAAAGCAAGACCACCATTTCACCCAAAAAATAAACTTGTAAATTAACCATAGTTAATGTTTTTATGTTAAAATAATCTCTATGAACACCTTAGTTTTGAAAATAGATGCTCAGTTGAGCCAGACTTTGAAAGCGCAGCTAGGTGCTGACCAGATCAGCAATAAAAATCCCTATGTGGCTTTTGCTGCCAAAAAAAATGGGGTTACCGTCCTCTTATACACGTCGGGCAAATTAGTCTTGCAAGGTTCGTCAGCTGATGCTCTGGCTCAGGAACTTGGTTTGCCAATAGCTGATTCAAGCCCTGAAAAACCAACCTCGGAGCAAAACATACCCATGATTGGTAGTGATGAGGTTGGCAACGGCTCTTACTTTGGGGGTATTGCCGTAGTGGCCAGTTTTGTTCGTCCTGAAGATCATGCTTTTTTGAAGAAGCTTGGTGTTGATGATTCCAAAACCTTAACAGATCAAACCATTCGGAAAATTGCACCTCTTTTAGAAGAAAAGATACCGCACAAATCTCTTCTTTTATCTCCTAAAAAATACAACGATAGGGTTGGGAAAGGCAAGGCTTATAATGCCGTTTCTGTTAAGGTAGCCCTCCATAATCAGGCCATCTTTTTACTTCTACAAACAGGTGTAAGCCCTGAAAAGATTGTTATTGATGCTTTTACCAGTCAAACCAACTACGAAAAACACCTTCAGAAGGAAAAAAATCATTTTTCCAATCCCCTAACCTTTCAAGAAAAGGCCGAAAGTCTCTATTTGGCGGTGGCTGTTAGCTCTATTATCGCTAGGAACCTTTTTTTAGAAAATCTTGATCAGCTCAGTCAAGAATTGGGTTATCGCCTACCTAGTGGGGCTGGTCAAGCCTCCGATAAGGTGGCTAGTCAACTCTTAGCTGCTTACGGCATGTCTAGCCTAGCATACAGTGCCAAACTCCATTTTGCCAATACTCAAAAAGCCCAAGCGCTTCTCACTAAACAGAAATAAAAGGAATCACATGAAACAGTTTATTAAAGAATGGGGACCCTTTACCCTTTTTCTAATCCTCTTTGGTTTATCTCGTCTCTTTTTATGGCAGGCTGTCAAAGTTGATGGGCATTCTATGGATCCAACCTTAGCCCATGGGGAACGCCTCATTGTTTTTAATCAAGCCCATATTGATCGCTTTGATATTGTTGTTGCCCGTGAAGAAGAAAATGGTCAGAAAAAAGAGATTGTCAAACGAGTTGTTGGTCTCCCTGGTGACACCATTGCTTACAGTGACGATACCCTCTTTATTAACGGTAAAAAAACAGACGAGCCTTACTTAGTCACTTATCTAAAACAGTTTAAAAAAGATAAACTCCAAAAGACCTATGCCTACAATAACCTCTTCCAACAATTAGCAGAGACTTCCGATGCCTTTACCACTAATGCAGAAGGGCAAACACGCTTTGAAATTAGTGTGCCAAAGGGAGAATACCTCCTACTTGGGGACGACCGTATTGTTTCACGCGATAGCCGCGAAGTTGGTAGTTTTAAAAAAGATAAACTTATTGGCGAAGTCAAAGCTCGCTTTTGGCCACTCAATAAATTAACCATTTTTAAGTAAAGAACAAACCTGCCTTCGAGCAGGTTTTCGACTATTCTTGCATAGACAGAAAGGTCCGTTATGGAATACTTTTTCACAGGTACTGTTGACCGTATTATCTTTGAAAACCAAGCTAATTTTTTCAAAATTCTTCTCCTTACAATCGAGGATACTGACAGTGATGTGGATGATATAGACATCATTATCACTGGAACCATGGCTGACATTGTGGAAGGGGAAGATTATACCTTTTGGGGAGAATTAACCCAGCATCCTAAGTATGGTCAACAAGTCAAGCTGAGCCGTTATCAAAAAATGAAACCCAATTCCTCTGGTTTAGTGACTTATTTTTCTAGTGACCATTTCAAGGGGATTGGGAAAAAAACAGCTGAAAAGATTATTGCTCTCTATGGCAATAACACCATTGACCATATTTTAGAAGACCCCAGTAAACTGGAAAGCATTTCTAGCCTGTCCAAGGTCAACCGCCAAGCCTTTGTAGCCAAACTCAAATTAAATTATGGTACCGAACAAATTATTGCTGGCTTAGCAGAGTTAGGCTTAAGCAACCGTTTTGCCTTTCAAGCCTTTGACCAATACAAGGAAGAAGCCATTGAGCTGATTAAGGAAAATCCTTACCGGCTAGTCGAAGACCTTCAAGGTTTTGGGTTTAAAATGGCTGATGCCCTAGCTGAAAACTTAGGAATTGAAAGCGACTCTCCTAAACGTTTTCGGGCAGCTCTTTTGCATTGTCTCTTGGAAGAATCAATCAACCAAGGAGATACTTACGTTCAAGCACGCCAATTACTATCTGTTACCATTAATCTCTTAGAAGATGCCCGTCAAGTAGAATGTCAGCCAGCTGCTGTTGCCCAACAATTAACCTCCTTGATTGAAGAGGGCAATATTAAAAATATTGACACCAAGCTTTTTGATACCAGCCTTTACTTTGCTGAGGAAGGAATTGCCAAAAATATCAGAAGACTTTTAGACCAACCTCTGGACAGTCACCTTAACTCTGAGGCTATCCAGAAAGAAATTCAAGCCCTTCAAGATAAATTCGGCATCACCTATGATCAAGTCCAACAAGAAGCTCTTGAGAAGGCTTTGACCAGCAAAGTATTTCTACTAACAGGGGGACCAGGTACTGGAAAAACCACTGTTATTCGAGGAATCTTGCAAGCCTATGCCAAGCTTCACCAGCTTGACCTTGACAAAAAAGATCTTCCTATTTTATTAGCAGCCCCAACAGGACGAGCAGCTCGGCGGATGAATGAGCTGACCGGACTTCCTAGTGCTACTATCCATAGACACCTCGGTTTAACTGGCGATAGTGACTATCAAACCATAGAAGACTATTTGGATTGTGATTTGCTGATTGTGGATGAATTCTCCATGGTTGATACTTGGCTTGCCAATCAACTGCTATCTGCTGTCAGCTCGACCACTCAGGTCATTATTGTGGGCGATAGTGACCAGCTGCCTTCTGTCGGCCCTGGGCAAGTGTTGGCAGATCTTTTAAAGGTCAAAAATCTCCCACAAATTGCCCTAAGGAAAATCTTTCGCCAATCTCAAGAATCAACCATTGTAGCGTTGGCAGATCAGATGCGTCGTGGTATTTTAGCTCCAGATTTTAGAGAAAAAAAGGCTGATCGTTCTTATTTTGAAGCACAAGCAGCCTTTATCCCTGACATGATTCAAAAAATTGTGCTTTCTGCTATCAAAAGCGGTATTCCTGCTGAAGAAATTCAAATTTTAGCCCCTATGTATAAAGGACAGGCTGGCATCAATC
Organism: Streptococcus canis; assembly: GCF_900636575.1. Taxonomy (NCBI): domain Bacteria; kingdom Bacillati; phylum Bacillota; class Bacilli; order Lactobacillales; family Streptococcaceae; genus Streptococcus; species Streptococcus canis. The sequence continues at coordinate 872,538 of NZ_LR134293.1, read as the reverse complement.
ATCTCAATCAACTAATGCAAGATCTCCTCAATCCCTTAGAAGAGCAGACAGAATTTCTGTTCAACGACACCCGCTTCCGTAAGAGGGATAAGGTTTTGCACTTGGTCAATGATGCTCAACTCAATGTCTTTAATGGCGATATTGGTTATATCACTGACTTGATTCCAGCCAAATACACTGAATCCAAGCAGGACGAATTAGTTATAGCATTTGACGGCAGCGAAGTAACTTATCCTCGAAATGAATGGCTTAAATTAACCCTTGCCTATGCCATGAGCATTCATAAGTCGCAAGGTAGTGAATTTCAGGTTGTTATTTTGCCAATCACCCGTCAAAGTGGACGACTGCTGCAACGCAATCTTATTTACACAGCTATCACACGTTCCAAAAGCAAACTCATTATGCTAGGAGAATTGGCCGCTTTTGATTATGCCATTCACAATGAGGGCATCAAGCGACAAACTTATTTGGTGGAACGCTTCCAAGAGCAAGAACCTGAAGAAAAAACTCAGACCAACCAAACACAAGCTGACCTCGAAAAATCTGCAAATCACTTAAATGGTCAAGTAATCAGTCGTTCAAAAGCACATTCAACCAAGGCTAGCCTAACCAAGCAACAGCAGCCCCTTTGTGTCTTAACTCCTGATAATTTTCTTACCATTGATCCGATGATAGGGATTACAGAAGACGACATCTGCCACTTTTTTCAGAAAAATCCCTAAGAAAGCGTACTTTTGAGTAACTTCTATGGTATAATGTTTTTGTATTAGCACATTATGCTATTTTAAATTAAGGACTTTAGGAGGGTTATATGATTTCCTACGAAAAAGTGCGCCAAGCACTCAAAACATCTACTGTGGCTATCATTATTCTGAATGCTATCGGTATTATCTTGTCACTCATTGGTTTTGCTGGAATTTTCTTCTTACAAAACCAATTGAAGAATGAAGAATTCCGCGCCCAATTAACAACTGAACAATTAGCCCAGCTACAAAGTAGCATGACACCATTTATGATTTTCCTATCTGTCTTAAATGTGCTTGCTATTATTGCCATTATCATCTTTTGTGCTCAAAACTTATCCAAACTAAAACAAGGATTAACTGTTAGCTATGTCCCTTATATCTTAGGGCTTATCCTTGTCGTTATTAGCTTAGTTAGCCAATTTTCAACGGCCTTCTCCGTTATTGCACTTGTCCTTACCCTTGCACAAGCTGCTCTTTATGGCTTTGCTTTTTACAAAGCTAAAACCCTTAACGAAAAAGATAATGATACAGACCAAGACCAAACTATACTGTAGCAGACTAATAGATCCAAAAGCTGATTAGGGAACTCCCTAGTCAGCTTCTTTTTTCTCCTAAATGAGGGGAACGAAAATAACACTCTTCCTCCTATAAATCCAAAGAAATGTCTGCCACCTTATCCTCCAAATTGGTCATGGTCACTCCCAACAAACGAATGCCGACAGGATTTTCGATTAAGCTATCAAAAATATCAGCAGCAACTTGTTCAATTTGCGCAGCCTCCCTTGTCAATTCTGTTAGGGTTACTCGCTTAGTCAAAGTAGTAAAATCGGCATAACGCACTTTGAGCACAACTGTTTTACCTAATTTTTTGTGCTCTTGTAAGAGAGCTGCCACACGCTTAGCATTCTTACTGATTTCTGCCTTGATGTCTGTTTCTTGATAAAGGAGCTTGGCGTACGTCCTCTCACTGCCAATTGACTTGCGTATCCGATCAGGCTTGACGGGAGAATGGCTGATGCCCCTAGCTTTTCGATAGAGGTCAAAACCAAAACGTCCAAAATGGTCAATCAAGGTCATTTCAGGAACTGCTAACAAATCCTGTCCTGTATAAATCCCCATGTCATGCAGTTTTTCAACCGACTTTTTACCAACCCCATGAAACTTTTCAATGGGGAGTTTAGCTAAGAACGAAAGGGCATCTTGGGGCAAGACTAGGGTGAGACCACGTGGTTTTTCAAAATCACTTGCCAATTTAGCTAAAAATTTGTTATAGGACACACCTGCTGAACAGGTCAAGCCCACTTCCTGCCAAATATCGTGTTGAATCAGCTTGGCTATTTTAACAGCAGATTTGATGTCTAGCTTATTATCTGTGACATCCAGATAAGCCTCATCAATAGACATAGGCTCTACCAAATCAGTATAACGCCTAAAAATACGACGAATCTGGTGACCTACTGATCGATACTTATCGTAATTTCCTGAAATGAAAATGGCTTTGGGACAACGCTCATAAGCTTCCTTAGAGCTCATGGCCGAATGAATGCCATATTTTCTCGCTTCATAATTACAGGTGGAAACAACTCCTCGCCCTCCCGTTTCTCTTGGATCTTTCCCAATCACAACGGGCTTTCCTCTTAAGATAGGGTTGTCCCTTTCTTCCACTGCAGCAAAAAAGGCATCCATATCAATATGGATGATTTTTCGTGAGGTGTCATTAATTAGTGGAAAAATAAGCATAAGTCCCTCCCCTCTCTATTATACCTTTTAGGCGTTCTAAAGCCAAAAGAATGCGTTCTAATACAGTTTGTGACTGTTTCAACAATCTGTATTATAAAAGAATCTTAACTTTGTCAAGAATTTTGCTTGGGAAAACGTTTCCTATGTGTTAAACTTAGAATTGTAAATGTAACAGATCGCTTTGTTACTAGAATTTAAGGAGACATTTATGGCAACTGTTAAAACTAACTCAGATGTTTTCGAAAAAGCTTGGGAAGGCTTTAAGGGAACTGACTGGAAAGAAAAAGCAAGTGTATCACGTTTCGTCCAAGCTAACTACACTCCATATGATGGCGACGAATCTTTCTTAGCTGGAGTTACTGAACGTTCACTTCACATCAAAAAAGTTATCGAGGAAACAAAAGCCCACTATGAAGCTACTCGTTTCCCATATGACACTCGCCCAACATCAATTGCTGGTATCCCTGCTGGATATATTGACAAAGACCAAGAATTGATTGTCGGTATCCAAAACGATGAGTTGTTTAAATTGAACTTCATGCCAAAAGGTGGTATCCGCATGGCGGAAACAACGCTGAAAGAAAATGGTTATGAACCAGACCCAGCAGTACATGAAATCTTCACTAAATATGTAACAACTGTTAACGACGGTATCTTCCGTGCTTACACCTCAAACATCCGTCGTGCCCGCCACGCTCATACTGTAACTGGTCTTCCAGATGCTTACTCACGTGGACGTATCATCGGTGTTTACGCACGTCTTGCCCTTTACGGTGCAGACTACTTGATGCAAGAAAAAGTCAACGACTGGAATGCTATCACTGAAATCGATGAAGAATCAATCCGTCTTCGCGAAGAAGTTAACCTCCAATACCAAGCCCTTGGTGAAGTAGTTAAACTCGGTGACCTTTATGGTGTTGATGTTCGTCGTCCAGCAGAAAACGTTAAAGAAGCTATCCAATGGGTGAACATTGCTTTCATGGCTGTATGTCGTGTCATCAACGGTGCTGCAACATCACTTGGACGTGTGCCAATCGTTCTTGACATCTTTGCTGAACGTGACCTTGCTCGTGGTACCTTTACAGAATCAGAAATCCAAGAATTCGTAGATGACTTCGTGCTTAAACTTCGTACGGTGAAATTTGGACGTACTAAAGCTTACGACGCCCTTTACTCAGGTGACCCAACATTCATCACAACTTCTATGGCTGGTATGGGTAACGATGGCCGTCACCGTGTAACTAAGATGGACTACCGTTTCTTGAACACGCTTGATAATATCGGTAACTCTCCAGAACCAAACTTGACTGTTCTTTGGACTGATAAATTGCCAGAAGCATTCCGTCGCTACTGTATGAAAATGAGCCACAAACACTCTTCTATCCAATACGAAGGTGTCACAACAATGGCTAAAGAAGGTTACGGCGAAATGTCATGTATTTCATGCTGTGTGTCACCACTTGACCCAGAAAATGAAGAACAACGTCATAACATCCAATACTTCGGTGCTCGTGTAAACGTGCTTAAAGCCCTTCTTACTGGACTTAACGGTGGTTACGATGATGTTCACAAAGACTACAAAGTATTTAACGTTGTTGAGCCAATCACATCAGAAATTCTTGAGTACGACGAAGTTATGGCTAACTTTGAAAAATCTCTTGACTGGTTGACAGATACTTACGTAGATGCCCTTAACATCATTCATTACATGACTGATAAATACAACTACGAAGCTGTTCAAATGGCCTTCTTGCCAACACACCAACGTGCGAACATGGGATTCGGTATCTGTGGTTTCGCTAATACGGTTGATACCTTGTCAGCTATTAAGTACGCAACCGTTAAAACTATCCGCGACGAAAATGGTTACATCTATGACTACGAAGTTATCGGTGACTTCCCTCGTTACGGTGAAGACGATGACCGTGTAGATGACATTGCGAAGTGGTTGATGGAAGCTTACCACACTCGTCTTGCAAGCCACAAACTTTACAAGAACGCTGAGGCTTCAGTATCACTTCTTACCATCACATCAAACGTTGCTTACTCTAAACAGACTGGTAACTCTCCAGTTCACCGCGGCGTATTCTTGAACGAAGATGGAACAGTTAACACTAGCCAAGTAGAATTCTTCTCACCAGGTGCTAACCCATCCAACAAAGCAAAAGGTGGCTGGTTGCAAAACCTTAACTCACTTGCTAAACTTGAATTCTCACACGCTAACGATGGTATCTCATTGACTACTCAAGTATCACCTCGTGCTCTTGGTAAAACATTTGACGAACAAGTTGACAACTTGGTAACAGTTCTTGATGGTTACTTTGAAAATGGTGGTCAACACGTTAACTTGAACGTTATGGACCTTAACGATGTTTATGACAAAATCATGAACGGCGAAGACGTTATCGTGCGTATCTCTGGTTACTGTGTCAACACTAAATACCTTACACCAGAACAAAAAACTGAATTAACGCAACGTGTCTTCCACGAAGTGCTTTCAATGGACGATGCTGCTGAAGCAATCTCAAAAAAATAATAAGACTAACCTAGATATGATTAATCACTATATCTAGTCACTTTAAGGAAGTGGGAGAACCTATCTGATGTCAATAGCATCAAAGGGTTGTCCTACTTCTTTTTTTAACTTATAATAACCTTATGATTATCAAACAAACACGAAATACCCTAACTGATACTTATTTGGACGCTGTGAAAATCAGACGTCAAGTCTTTATTGCCGAACAAGGGGTTCCTGCCCAGCTTGAGATTGACCGCGACGAGGCCTACTGCCTCCATTTTGTTCTTTATGATGACAAGGGAAAGCCTTGTGCCACTTGCCGACTGCTGCCTGATCCCAACCATAAAACCGTTACCTTACAACGCATGGCCGTTCTCAAAGGCTACCGTGGTCAAACCTTAGGGCAACAGTTAATGACCTATGTCCTCAAGTATGCCAAACAACAAGAAATTGAGCGTGTCACTCTCCATGCTCAGCTCACTGCCAAAACCTTCTATGCCAAGTTAGGATTCCAAGAAGAGGGAGAGATTTTTGACGAAGCAGGGATTGAGCATATTACCATGACCCAAAAACTAGCCTAGTAAAACTTGAGAGAGAAGATCAAAAAGCCCTATTATTGACTTAAAGCACAATAGTAGGGCTTTTAACGGAAGGGATTGAGACATTATTGTCTTTGATAAAGGTGATCAGAAATGATTGCAGAGCCTTTGACTGGCATCAGAAGGGGCAGCCTTTCGTCGGAATGGTATCCTTTATCAACGGCTTTTAGGTTATCAAAAAGCTGTTCAAGAGTATGATTTAAACATTCATCTCTTGAGCAAAGAGATTTCGTTTGAGGGAGGAGTACTTTTAGGAAAAGCTATTGCACAGTATAACCCCAAACAGATTACTGCTATTTTTTCTACTGCTGATGAAATGTTTGTTGGTGTTCAAAAGGTATCGAAACCTCTGGTCAACAAGTTCCTTCTGATTTTTCACGAATTGCTTTGATAATTTACCGTTCATGTCTTATACGAGGCCTAAACTGACCACCGTCCATCAGGAAACAACACAGAAAGTTCAACTATCCTTAATGTCTGGTAAACCTATTGAAACCAAACAAGCCCTTCTTCTCCAATTTATGAAAAGAGAATCTGTCCTTGACAGAAGAAAAACACCCTAAGCATCCGATTTCTGAAACGCTAAACGAAAAACGAAGCCTACACTTACTACCGTGTGAGCTTCGTTTTTATAGTGTTCCTTCATAAACTGATAAGTAACCTAAGGCATACATTACATCACTTATCTTTTTTCAAGTCGTCAATGATAGCGTCTCGAATGAAGCGACGTTCCTTAATCCAGAGAGGACGGTTGTCCTTGTCATAGGTCCGATTTGTCAAAAAAATAGCTGCTGTTTGCTCTTGCTTATTGAGCATGATAAAGGGACCTGTATAACCTGTATGGCTAATCCAATCCCCATCTAGGCTCCATCCTAGCGAACGTGGAGTTGGTTCTTGACTATAATTAGCCCATAAGCCATCTGAAAAGGCATCCTCTAAGTGATGGTTAATAAACCGCTTCAAATCTGTCACCGTTGAAAACAAGCCTGCTGAGCCTGCATGCCTTCCCAAGACCTTAGCCTTGGGATCATGAACCCGTCCATCTCTTATTCCTTTGAAGGTAGGCACTGCTTCTGGTCGTGGCCCAAAGGAAGTTTCTGTCATGCCAAAGGGCTCAAAGACCTGTTCTTGAAAAAGCTGATCCAGGGACTTGCCACAATATTCCTCTAACATGAAACCGAGCAGCAGAAAATTAACATCGGTGTAATGAAAGGTCCTATCGTCCTTGAGAGCCAAGTGATTTAATGACGCTTTTAGTTCCTGCGCATTGAGTTGGTCACGATTAGGGATATAAGGATCCAAGCCACTGGTATGGGTCAATAATTGACGAATCGTCACTCCTTCATGAACCATATCAGGGTAGTAAGTTTTTAACGGAAGATCCAGCTCTAGGGCTCCGCTATTCACCAAAAACAGACAGACCGTGGCAACCCCAACAACTTTTGACACACTGGCCAAATCATAAACCAAGCCTTCTTTGACAGCCTGATGACCATCTGTTGTCCCAAAGTAATAGTCTTGCCATTGACCAGACTGAAAAAGGGCTAGACTAGCCCCTCTGTACAATCCTTTTTGGATATGGTCTTCAATTTGTTTCAGGAGGCCAAGGGTCATTTCGTAAACCAAATTTCTATCTGACTTGGGTCAGAAATCACTAAAACCTTATGCTTTTTATCTGCATAAACCGCATGACCTGCCTCTTCCAAATGCATTTTTAAAGCTGGCATGTCATAATCCGCTGGTACTTGGAATTCTAAAATTTCCAGATCCCAGACAATATGAGGATCTATGGTTAAGTCAGGACCCTCTTCCTGAATAAAATCCATAGCTACTGGTAAGTGCTCACCAAATAAGCCATGGTAAAACCGTTTGGACTGTTCTTCACTTGGAACGTTTAACACGATAATGTCAAAGCTAAATTGACTCAATCCCTTAAAGGCCATATCTTTTTCAAACGATGGTAACTCAGCCCCTTCAAGACTTTTGATGTCATCTTCAGCATGCAATAAAAAGCGATCTCCTTCTGGTGAGACAGTTTCAAAGGCATACCCATTTTGCCCTTTAAAAAGGGTATCATAATGTGCACCATGGGCCAATAACTGCTCAATCTCCTTAGGTTGATTCGTTTTCATCACAATCGTATTGACCTTTTTAGGACCTTCCACGGCACGTGTTCTAACTGAAGGAGATTCTTCAATTACAAATTGTTCTTGTCCTGGTCCCCAAGATGAAAAAATTGCAATCGCATTTTCCTCTGACACCAAACGGAGCCCTAGATTTTTTTGATAGAAAGCGATATTGAGATCACGATTATTGACACGTAATACTGGGGTCTTAAAGACAATATTTTCAAATAAAGCCATCATTTCCTCCTAATCCTCTGCTATTATAGACAAAATTCTGCTTTTTGACAAGAAATTATGTGCTCCTTACCTAAAGTGTCAGGGATAACTAACCATTGACCTCCCAATGAGAGCCTAACCTATCAATACTAATACGTCAACAGCTGATCACGAAGCCTCCAAATACTTGACCCTATATTTGACATTGACCTCACCTTTAGACGAAAAGAACTTGATTGACGACAGGGCATTTTTTTTGTAAACTAGTCTCTATGAATGAAATGATTATCCTCAGACTGATACAAGCTTTGCTGGTCTTGGCAATGCTTTTTATTTTCCTAACCTTGGTTTGGCACCTCAAAACTCAAAAAATTAATCCTTTCAAACGTTTTTGGACAGGTTTTTGGATTGGTTTGGTGACCGATGCTCTTGATACTCTTGGTATCGGGTCATTTGCCACAACGACAACTTGTTTTAAATTGACCAAGTTAGTCACTGATGACAGAAAGTTACCCGGAACCATGACTGTTGGTCATGTCCTACCAGTCCTTATTCAGTCACTCTGCTCTATTTTTGTGGTGAAAGTTGAAGTGCTGACCTTAGTAACCATGGCTGCGGCAGCCTTTATTGGAGCCTATTTTGGCACTAAAATTACCAAAAACTGGCATACCCCAACTGTACAACGTATTCTTGGCTGCCTCTTGATTGTGGCAGCTATCATTATGATTTTCCGAATGGTCTTTCACCCAGGAGACAACCTCTCTGATGCTATTCACGGACTTCATGGCATTTGGCTTTTTGTCGGAATCGCCTTTAACTTTACAGTTGGTGTCTTGATGACCATGGGTCTTGGAAATTATGCCCCTGAACTCATTTTCTTCTCGCTGATGGGGCTTAGCCCAACAGTGGCAATGCCTGTTATGATGCTCGATGCCGCTATGATTATGACAGCTTCTAGCAATCAATTTATCAAAGCTAATCGAGTCAGCTGGGAGGGGTTTGCCGGTATTGTTCTTGGTGGGATTATCGGTGTCTTACTAGCTGTTTTCTTCCTAACCAATTTGGATATTAATAGCTTAAAACTTTTAGTAGTTCTTATTGTCATCTTTACAGGCGGCATGTTAATCAAGTCGTCACTTAATCCCTCTATTGCTAAGAAGCAACACCATTAACAAGTCTTATTGTCGTGAAGGCTCTTAAAAACCATTTCTAAGAGCCTTTTGTTTTGCCATTAATCGCTTACAAAAAAGGGGCACACCTCTTTTCAGAACGTAGACAAACTTTATTTTTAAGAAGGTGTCGATGAAAATGATTTAATGATCACGACTTCAACCAACTCTTGAAATGCCTATTTTATCGTATTTCAGGAGTTTTTCTTTTTTAGAAGAGCAAAAAAGATTGAAGAAAAATTGTCCTAAATGAACTTTCTCTTCAATCTGAAAGAGACTTACATCTCTTTTTCTTATTATTTGATATAAAGGAATTTGAATAGAGCAATAGCAACAATTGCAGCAACAATCGGTGCGATAACAGGAACCCATGAGTACCACCATTTTGAATCGCCTTTGGCTTGCCCAAGGACTGATTTTGGTAAGAAATGGTGAACCAAGCGAGGACCAAGGTCACGGGCTGGGTTAAGAGCTGGTCCAGTAGGACCTCCTAGTGAAGCAACCAATGTCATTACCAAGAAACCAACAGCAATGTGAGCTACAGCAAGGCTACCTGTAATGTATGGGGCAACTTGTTGAGTTGCAACAGCCTTATCATAACCAGCTTCAATCAATTTACCTACTAATTCTGCACCAAAGAAGTTCTTTGTGAGAGCAAGGGCACCAAAGAAAAGAACAAATGACCCTGCAAATTCATTGGCAAAACCATTGATGAGCGATGCTTTTTGACTTGCTTTTGTACCGTCATCAAGCGCAGAAATGGTTGAGAAGGAACCCAAGACTGGATTTGGATTTTCTGTTTTTCTAAAGTAAGGGCCGTAAACACCAACAACAACAAGTTGACCAAAGATTGCTCCAAGCAGTTGTGCTACAATGTATTGTGCAACATGTGCCCATGGGAATAAGCCTGAAACAGCAAGACCCAAAGTAAAGGCAGGATTGATGTGGTTTCCTGAAACATTACCAAACATTAAAGCAGGCATCATCACCGCAAAACCATAACCCAAGGCAATGATAACCCAACCTGAGTTATTACCCTTTGTTCCTTTTAAGTCAACGTTTGCAACGGCACCATTCCCCAAGATAATAAGCAAGGCAGTCGCAAGAAATTCTGTGATATACTTCACAGTCCATGTAACATCCATGTGTCTTTAGTTCCTCCATTTTATGATATTGTTTAGACAAGTACCATTCTATCAAGTATAATAGATAATGTAAAGCTAGTTCGCCTAATTAAAACGTTTACTTTCAAGAAAGGATTTGACACAAACATGAAATACAATCAGTTTTCTTACATCCCTACTTCCACAGAAAAAGCTTTGGAAGAGCTCCATTCTTTAGGATTTGAATTGAGCATAGAAAAAAGTCCGAAAGACAATATGGAAGTTTTTCTGCGTAGGCTATTTTTTCATTTTAAAAACACGGATTACCCTATCAGTCAGTTAATTGCCAGTGACTCTGTGGACCTTCTTTCTTTTTTGGAGTCCAAGGCTCCTCTAACCAGAGATGTTTTTGAATTGATTGTCTTGCAACTTCTTGGTTTTATCCCAAACGTGGATTTCACATCAGCCAAGGACTTTGTCAAAAGGATTGCTTTTCCGATTAACTTCGATAGCAAAAATATCATCAATCCTTTGCACCACTTGCTAGCCACCCGTATGAAATCTGGTATGACCCTAATTGACCATTTGGTCAGCCAAGGGCTTTTACCAATGGATAATCACTACCACTATTTTAACGGTAAATCTCTGGCTACGTTTGATACAAATGACTTGATTCGGGAAGTCGTCTATGTCGAAACCCCTGTTGATACTGATGAAGATGGCAAACTGGACTTAATCAAAGTCAATATTATTCGTCCCAAAACCAGCCAAACGTTACCAACAGTGATGACTGCCAGCCCTTACCATGAAGGGGTTAACGAAGTTGCTAATGACAAGCGACTTTACAAGATGGAAGCCGACTTAACTGTCAAGGAACCCCACACCATTTCTATTTCACGCGTTGACTTCATGCCCTTTAAAACAAAACCAGCTGAAGTGCCCGTTACAGAAAGTCAAGAAAGCTTCAGTTACATTAGTTCTTATACCCTCAATGACTACTTCCTAGCCCGTGGGTTTGCCAATATCTATGTTTCTGGTATTGGAACCGCTGGATCTGCAGGTTTTATGACCAGCGGTGACTACAATCAAATTGCTAGCTTTAAAGCTGTGATTGACTGGTTGAATAGCAGAGCAAATGGCTTTACCAGCCACAAGCGTGAGGCCCAAGTCAAGGCCGATTGGTCAAATGGACTCGTTGCTACTACTGGAAAATCTTATCTCGGTACCATGTCAACGGGGCTTGCAACCACAGGTGTTGATGGTTTAGCTGTTATTATTGCTGAAGCAGCCATCTCTTCTTGGTATGACTATTACCGTGAAAATGGTTTGGTCTGCAGCCCCGGTGGTTACCCTGGCGAAGACTTGGACGTTCTGACTGAACTAACCTACTCCCGTAACTTACGAGCTGGTGACTACCTCTATCACAATAGCTATTATGAAATTTTATTACGAAACCAAACACGAGCCCTTAAACGTGAATCTGGAGACTATAACCAGTTTTGGCATGACCGCAATTACGTGCAAGAGGCAAAGCATATCAATTGTGAGGTGGTTTACACCCACGGACTCCAAGATTGGAATGTCAAACCAAGGCAAGTATATAATATTTTCAACCACCTGCCTGAAACCGTTGGCAAACACCTGTTCCTACACCAAGGGCAACACGTTTATATGCACAATTGGCAGTCTATTGATTTCCGTGAAAGCATGAATGCCCTCCTCTGTCAAAAAATGTTGGGAATTGATAACGGCTTCCAATTGGAAAAAATCATTTGGCAAGATAACCAAAAGGAACAAAGTTGGCAAGTGCTAGAGCAATTTGGTAGCTCACATCAGCAACAATTCCCACTTGGCAAAGACCTTGTTCTCATTGACAATCACTATTGTGAAGAAGACTTTACCCGTTTTGGGAAATCGTTTCAAACCTTCAAAAAAGCATTGTTTGACGCCAAGACCAACCAAGCCCATGTTGACATCATTTTAGAAGAAGACTTGCCAATCAACGGCGAAATCATCTTGCAACTCAAACTGAAATCAAGTGAAAATAAGGGTATTCTCTCAGCCCAAATCTTAGACTATGGTAAGAAAAAACGGTTTACAGATCTACCAGAAAATTTAGAGCTTACTAGTATTGATAACGGTCAAAACTTCTCTCGGGAAGCTCTCAAAGAATTGCCTTTTAAAGACAGTCCTTACCGTGTCATTACCAAAGGTGTGATGAACTTGCAAAACCGCAACGACTTGCTGACTGTTGAAATTATTCCTAATGATGATTGGATGACAGTCAATTTCCATCTACACCCAAGCATCTACCATTTGGAAAAAGGTGATACTCTGAGAATCCTCCTGTACACTACTGATTTTGAACACACCATTCGTGATAACAGCAATTACGCGCTGACCATAGACCTTAGCCAATCACAACTAATTGTCCCAGTTGAAGCAAATTAGATCGTCAAAAAAGCTAGCAAAGGTACTTTGCTAGCTTTTTTAACATCTTCTTTATCAAATCACTTTGACGTCACTGAGCTTACTGGCTGACTTTTTTACCAGCTTCTTTTCCTGAATGAAGGCTGTAAATAGCATCAATGTGAATCACACCAGCTGCCTTTGGCACTCCCATTTTACCTTCGGCCCAGGTTTTTGCTTCTTCAAAAAGAGGCCCATTGTCAACCATTTCTGCATGACCACAAAAACGGTAGCCCCTCAAACAATCACGGTTCACATAAGCCACTTCGATCTTGCCGTTAGCTTCGATATTAGCTTGGGTCTGACCACCTGTATTTTCATTAAAAATAAGGGTCTGATCATCCAACAGACGCATGGAGCGCTTGGGACCAATATTAGGATTGCCCTCATTATCTACTGTTGCAACCACTGCCAATTGGCTGGCAATCATCTCTTTCATTTCTTCTGTAAACATATTATAACTCCTTTTTTAAAATAGTTTAGTCAATGGACTATGCTTTGATTATAACATGAAAAAGGAAGGAAAAACAAAAATAAGTAAGTTAGCCTAATTTTTTGTTTATGCTCACCTAATAACAACTGGAGATAGCTCAGTTAAAAAAGTTACCAATGGTAACTTTTTTCTCTCTCCCTTAATTCATAAAATCCGAATCAATCCCTAAAAAAATATCATCAACAGAAATCGTCAATGCTTCTGCGATACCTTTTAACTTTTCATATTTAGCCCGTCTTAATTTTTGAATATCTTTTTCATATCTAGCGATGGTTCGAACAGAAATACCTGTTAGCGTTGATAATTCTTGTTGGGTCATTCTTTGGGCCACTCTTAATTCTTTTAAGGTTGATTTTGTCACGGTTTTCCCTCCACACTAAAATAAGATTAGTTACTTATGATACGTTTATTATAAACTTCGGTTTTTATGAAGTCAAGTTTTTAAGAGGATTTTACGGCTTCTTTTGATAAATCTTTTGCTTTACCCTCTTTTATGGTATCATATTTTATATAAGGAAAAGGAGAACAGTATGTCCGCAAAGAAAACTTTTTTTGCAAGTAATTTAAAATATCTTAGATTAAAAAAGAATATGGAACAATTAGAACTTGCTAATCTCTTGGGACGAAAAAGTTCTTCCTCAATTAGTGAATGGGAAAAGGGTAAATACACTCCCAAATCAGGACTCCTAAGTGATATTGCTGCTATTTTTGATGTGAGTTTGACCGATTTAATGGAAGAAGATTTAACCTTGGAAGGCAGGGGCGTTCCTTACCATTTGCCCCAGCGCGACCTGGTCATGATTTCAGAACGCTTATCCGAAAACAACTACAATAAATGGCTGAATTTTGCCCAAGATCTCTTGCAACAACAAGACAAGGAAGACAAGGAACCTGACAGTCATTAAAAGGACCAGTTGACAAGTCTTCTTTTTTCCGGCTATTTCATCTTTTACTGCTATAAACAAACTAGGACTCTTTTAGCCGTAGCTAATCGGTTCCTAGTTTTTTGTCTTTGAAAAGGGAAAAGATCACGAATATTTTTTCATCATCAGCTAAATAAATCACTTGTGCCATCTATTTCTCTCCAATCGTCACTATATGAGCAGGATATTTTCTACCTCCATAATAGACTAGGCAAAAAAGGAAGTTAAACCTTAGCCCATGGCTGTTTATCTTCCTACAAACAAAAGAGCTGCTTGTCGTCAATGTAGCCTCAGAGAATCCTCCCTTAAACTAACTAGATTCTCCTAGATTAATCTAGGAGCTCTTTTACTTCTTTTTATGATAAACTCAAAACAACTAGTAGGTCATTCCCAAACTCTTCCCGATATCGGCCTTACAAAGAAATCAAGAGAAAAAAACCATTTTGTTCTCCCTGTCATAAAAAAGTTGACTAGGAAAAATAAAATGGTTTAGAATGCTTTAATTGAAAGCTAGGTTGGTAAAAGAACTGAGAAAGAGCTGCCCTTTCCAACTTGACTGTCAACAACAATATCTCCTCCTAATTGATGAGCTAATTGCTGGGCAATATAAAGGCCCAAGCCATGCCCACCCGTTTTCATATTGCGAGACTGTTCAACACGATATAGACGTTTGAAAATCAAAGGCAAATCCTCTTTCTTAATGCCTTTCCCTTGATCACTAACAACAATACGTACAGCATCTTCTTGTCGATAGGCTTTAATGGTCAAAGCCGTATTAGCCTCCGAATATTTAATAGCATTGCTGACAAGATTCAACATAATCCGAGATAAGGCATCGTACTGGCTATTTATCTTCAGCACTTCTGGTGCCACATCAATATGAACTGCACGATTTTCCCGCTCAACTGTTAATTGAAACTCTGATAAAATGTCAATCAATAACTTTTCAAGATAGATAACTTGATGATGTTGCTTGTTTTCTTGCCTTTGGTCATTTAAACTAACCACCTGCAATTCTTCCACTAATTGGTTTAAACGATTCGTCTGCCTTGAAATGGTATTTAAATAATGGCGCTCTTCTTTCTTAGGAATGACACCATCTAAAATACCTTCTACCGTTGCCTGAATTGAGGTCAAAGGCGTTTTAATATCATGTGATAATTGGGCAATCATCATGGATTTCTCACGCTCACTCTCATTTAACGACTCAAAACTAGCCTCTAACTCTGATGACATGTGATTAAAGGTACCCTCTAGATCTTTAAATTCCACAGGCGATGTGATGAGTTGGTCACTGTCAAAATTTTTCTGAGAGATAGCTTGCATCTTTTGTTTTAATTTTTTGAGAGACGAAAAGACACTGCTCAAAAGAATCATATTAACAATACCACCTGCCATTGAGGCAATCAAAGCGATTAATAAAATGTAGAAAATATCCTTGGTTGTAATAAACATTTGGTTTAAACCGACAACAAGGCCTGCAATAGTAATCAGCATAGACACCAAATAACCGATAACAATGTATGTTCTTAATCTCATTTTACCCCTCTAACTTGTAACCAAGTCCCCAAACCGTTTTAATGGTGGGTGTTTGATCTGTACTATATTTTGCCAAGTCATTGCGCAGGGAATGAATATGAACATTTAAAGTATTGGTATCGTCCAAATATTCCTCTTCCCACACGCGCTCATAAAGTTCTGTTTTTGAAAAGACATGGTTCAAATGATTGGCCAAAATCCACAACAAATCAAAGGCCTTATTAGTCAAATTAAGGTCTTGATTAGCAACAGTCACCACACGTGTACTGTGATCCATCACCAAATCCCCAATCACCAAGCGTTCGGATTGAGTCGCCTTGCCATAAATCCGATTGAGAATATTTTTAACCCGTAACACCAATTCACGAGGGCTAAAAGGCTTGGAAATAAAATCATCTGCCCCCAAACTCAGAGAATAAATCTTATCAGGTTCAGAAATTTTGGCAGTGATGAACAAAAAAGGTTGAGCAGGTTTTTCAAGCAAGACTTCCCCGATAAAATCATAGCCATCCATATTGGGCATCATGATGTCACTGATAATCAGATCATACTGATCCTTACGAAAAACCGCCAAGGCTTGAGCACCATCACTTGCAACGGTCACATCATACCCAGCCTGTTGCAAATAGCGTTTGTTAATATCAGTAATTTCTAATTCATCATCCACTAATAATATCTTGTAAGTCATGCTTTCTCCTTGGTTAAAAAATGAGTGTTATACCTTCTCAAGTATAACACTAACTCTTGTTTGCGCCAAATATCTCTTTAAATTAATAAAGTAACCATGGCTCTATATAGGGGACAACTTAATAATCTTTTGGATAAGTCACTGTGGAATTTTGATTGAGAATGCCTTTGAGCGAACCACCAATGTAGTCTGGCAAGTCAAGCTTTTGTGCACGTTCGTAAATTTCTTCGTCCGTTAAACGTTGTGCTACCTGAGGAGCTTTTGGTTCTCCTCCCACCAAGCCATCTTTGTCCTCTGGATAAGTCACTGTGGAATTTTGATTGAGAATACCTTTGAGCGAACCACCAATGTAGTCTGGCAAGTCAAGCTTTTGCGCACGTTCGTAAATTTCTTCGTCCGTTAAGGGTTGAGCTGCCTGAGGAGCTTTTGTTTCTCTTCCCACCAAGCCATCTTGATCCTCTGGATAAGTCACTGTGGAATTTTGATTGAGAATGCCTTTGAGCGAACCACCAATGTAGTCTGGCAAGTCAAGCTTTTGCGCACGTTCGTAAATTTCTTCGTCTGTTAAACGTTGTGCTGCCTGAGGAGCTTTTGTTTCTCCTCCCACCAAGCCATCTTTGTCCTCTGGATAAGTCACTGTGGAATTTTGATTGAGAATACCTTTGAGCGAACCACCAATGTAGTCTGGCAAGTCAAGCTTTTGCGCACGTTCGTAAATTTCTTCGTCCGTTAAGGGTTGAGCTGAAACATTTGCTGCTGAACCCAGAGCTAAGAAAGCCCCTCCCAAAACCATAACTGAAACTAAACCACGTTTCAAAGAGTTAAAAGCTAAAGTTGTATCAGTTTGTTTTCCTGTCATTGTTTTGATCATAACGATTACCTCTTTCTTTTTTGTTGTTTTATTTTATGAACTAAGTATAGCAAGAAGAGTTAAAATAAATGTAAGCAAATTATAAAATAATCCTTAAGTCATTCTTAGGAAAACATAAAACCACTACCTTTTTGAAATAGTTATCTCTTTGCAACTCAATTTACCCTTTTCTCAACTCGTATCTCTGATTCTCATTTTGAAGTCTGACCTTATATGCTATAATAGGTAAGTAATAAAACTTAGGAGAACGTAATCTTATGATGAACATGCAAAACATGATGAAGCAAGCGCAAAAGCTTCAGAAACAAATGGAACAAAAACAAGCAGATTTAGCTGCT